>NZ_JACKZU010000009.1:0-54007 GCF_014222165.1 Nostoc sp. 2RC | reverse complement strand
GGGGAAAGGGGAAAGGGAAAGGGAAAGGTAAAGGGGAAAGAGGAAAGGTTTCAAATACATCCTTTACCCCTTGCCCCTTAACCTTTTCCCAGACCACAAGGTAAGTTCATACTGCTTATCCGAACCGTATTGCGTTCCCTGCCATAAGTATTTTTGCTTTACAAAACGACATAATTCGGTAGAATTGGGTAAAGCAATTATTACGCTTGTTAAACAAACGCGCCTGCAAACCCATGCAACTGAAACTCAGTGCATTCCGACCTACATTTGCTCCTGTTTTTTTAATTGCCCCCTTTTTCCTATGGGGAACAGCAATGGTGGCAATGAAGGGAGTGATACCCCACACAACACCTTTATTCATGGCGGGTGTACGTCTATTGCCAGCTGGGGTATTGATTTTGATAGCAGCAGCATTTATGGGTAGACCCCAGCCGAAAACTTGGACTGCGTGGCTATGGATTGCCTTATTTGGCTTGATAGATGGAACACTTTTTCAAGGATTTTTAGCAGAGGGATTAGTCAAAACCACTGCTGGGTTAGGGTCTGTGATGATTGATTCCCAACCCTTAGCTGTGGCATTGCTATCGTTGTGGTTGTTTCAGGAACGGATTGGTTTTTGGGGATGGCTGGGGTTAGCTTTGGGAGTTACGGGTATTAGTTTGATTGGCTTACCAGACGAGTGGATTTTTCACCTTCTGGACTCAGGTGCAAATGTTACGATTAGTAACTGGCAAAATTTGTTCGCTAGTGGCGAGTGGTTGATGTTGCTAGCAGCCTTATCAATGGCAGTAGGAACAGTATTGATTAGATTTGTTTGCCGACATGCTGACCCAGTAATCGCTACAGGCTGGCACATGATTTTGGGAGGATTGCCACTGTGGGGAGTTTCATCAGTCGTAGAATCCCAACAATGGCAGAACTTAGGATTATATGATTTAGCAGCCTTGGGTTATGCTACCGTATTCGGCAGTGCGATCGCCTACGGATTATTCTTTTACTTTGCTTCTAGTGGTAGTCTCACCAGTTTGAGTTCCCTGACCTTTTTGACACCAATCTTTGCCTTACTATTTGGTAACCTCTTCCTTCAAGAAGTCCTCAGCCCATTACAATGGCTTGGTGTTTTTCTCACTCTAATTAGCATCTACCTCATTAACCAACGCGATACTTTAGCAGGGCAAAATAACACAGCTAATGCTGACGAACAAGCCAACATACAGCAATCAGTTTTAGAAGCTGCTAAAAAGTTGAATCCGGTGGGCAGTAGGGACTAGAGAGTAGGGAGATGAGGGAGAGGCAGAGGCTTCAGGGGCAGGGGGCATGGGAGAATAATAACTCCCCAGTCACCAGTCAACAATCAACAGTCAACTATCAACACTTCCAATACCCCATAACAAATAACAAACAATACTTAACATTTGGGCGCTCAAAAGTTATTGTATTATCGATGACTTCAAAAGCACGTTTAGGCTGAAACTTGCAATATGAGGCTATGCCGTTCCTCAATCCTGGTATTTACTTACTTTTCTTGCCTGGGTTTTTATATAAATACCCCAAGCGCAGCTACATCTAACTCAGTACCTCAGGTTTTAGAATTTGCACAAGCTAATTCGAGGGTTGCTGCTACTCCAGCTGTTTTAAGACCTGGTAGCCAAGGGTCGGATGTACAGAGACTACAAATCCAATTAAAAAAATTAGGATACTACAGTGGTGCAGTAAATGGAAAGTATAGCGTTACCACCGAAATCGGTGTAGCTAAATTTCAAAAAGTCAAGGGCTTAAAAGTAGATGGTATCTTTGGTTTGGAAACAAGGATAAGACTGCAAGCAACCTTAGCAGCTAAAAGCCAGTTGTCTCGTTCTCCCGTTTTGAAATCTCCAATTATTAATTCTACTGCTGCAATTCCCAAGCCCACTGCAAAACCCCAACCAACGGAAAAAGAAAGGGATTTGATTTGGTGGTTAATACTTGCTGTTGGTGTTTTCGGAAGTTTTGGGGCATTTATTTTTCTGATGAGGTGGTTTCGTCAAGTCAAACGAGTACAAAATTCGGAAATATCAAATACTAAAAGTTTGAGTCAAGTCAAACAAGATCCCGTGACAGCAGTTTCCTCGGAAAACGTAACTAGTTCCCAGATAACGAAGTTACCACAGACTACACAATTACTGCTACCAGAAAAAACTTCCCGTCTTGCTAAACTTAATATCGTTGACGAATTAATTCAAGACTTACGCAATCCCGACCCAACTAAGCGGCACAAGGCGATTTGGAATTTAGGTCAACAGGGTGATTCTAGGGCAATTCAGCCAATGGTTGACCTGATGATTGATGCTGATTCTCAAGAAAGCAGTTTAATTTTGGCAGCTTTAGCTGAAATTGGTGCCCGCACCCTCAAACCAATGAACCGTGCTTTGGCTATGTCGATGCAAGATGAAAATCCCCAGGTGCGGCAAAATGCAATCCGTGACTTGACTCGTGTCTATGACATGATGAGCCAAATGAGTCAGATATTGTGCCACGCACTAGAAGACCCGGATGCAGAAGTGCAAGCAACAGCACGATACGCGTTAAGTAAGATGAATAGAATACGTGCCTTGCCCGAACAACAGAATATATCAGAAGATTAAATTACAGCAGAATTTAGAATTAGTCATTAAAAAATGGGGTATGGGGCATGTTGAGTGTTGACTGTTGAGTGTTGACTGTTGACTGGTGATATCATGTCCCTCTGATTACTTATTAAACCCGAAAAACCCCACCCCGACAAAGCTACGCTTTGTCTCCCCTCCCCTTGTTAAGGGGAGGGGATTAAGGGGTGGGGTGCAATGGCGGTGGGAATCATAACTAATTATGCGGACATAATATGACTGGTGACTGGGCAGTTATTATTTTCCCCTGCCTTTTTCCCATCTCCCCATTCTTCTAAAGATATTTCAACTGAACTTGAATATTAGTATTCGGCCCTGCTACCAAAAATACTGCTTCGCTAAATTTAGGCGCACTGGTTTTAATTTCTGGGTTTCTGGAAAATCCAAAGCCTTCGATGGGGATACCAAGACTGTTACGATTGAGAGTGCGATCGCTATTTCGATCGTGGATTACAGCAACGGCATAATTACCTGCTTTTAAGTTTTCAAAAGTCATCAGCAGGGGAGTATCAGTAATTGCAACACACTGTTTTTGTAAAACGCGATCGCGTTGGTTAGGAAATCCTTGGCTGCTATTATATATACTCGCACAAACTTCTCCTTCTTTATTCTTAAGTCCATCAATTTCCACGGTGAGTTTGCCGTTATAACCTGCTTTAGCACTAAATGACCATGCTAAATTTCCCAATACTGCCAACAGCAGCACACTAACTCTCAATCCTCTCACCATAAAATTTTTCCTTTGACCAATGACTAATGAACAATGACTAATGACGATTAGAAATAATGGGTAATGTAAACCAGAAACTCGCACCTGTTTCAGAAGTGGTATCAATACCAATTTCCCCGCCATGAGCATTGATGATTTGTTTGCATAGATATAATCCTAATCCCAAACCTACGGAATTGCGGATGTTACTGGCGCGAAAGTAAAGTTCAAAAAGCCGATGGGTTTGTTGTTGACTAATACCTACTCCGTTATCGCTAACAGTACAATAAATTTTGTCATGAACAGGAGTAGCATTAATTGTCAAAACCAATCCAGGGGGATTGTGTTTGAGGGCATTCACAATTAAATTAGAAAACACTCGCCATAATTGAGTGGGATCGGCGTTCACTAATGGCAAATCTGCGGTTACCAAATTTGTCAGATTAGCTTGGTTTTGTAATAGCAATGGTTCTAAATCTGCGATCGCCGCTTCAACAATTGACAATAATTTTACCGATTGACGTTGTAAAATAATACCTTGTAATTCACTGACATGAGCTTCCATCAAAGAATTAATTAAGTTAAGTTGGCGATCGCTACTTTGAATCATTCGCTCTAAAACCCTGCGTGGTACGGGGATTGAAGAAGACGCGGGGACAGGGGGAGTGGGAGACGCGGGGAAAGAAGAAGACGCAAAAATGGGAAGATCCTCTGAGGTGGACAAAGACTTCTCCGTGTCCGCGTCCCTTACTCCCCACTCTCCATTCCCCACTCTTTGATTTAACAAATTCTTCAGTACCATTAAAGTACCCAGCACTGGGTTGCGTAAGTCGTGGGAAACTGCATGAAAAAATACTCTGAGTTCTTCTTCAGTTTGTTTGCGTTGGGTAATGTCTTCTATTAAGCCTTCGTAGTATAACAATTTTCCTTGTTCGTCACGGACTGCATAGGCTTTTTCAGAAATCCAGACAATACTGCCATCTCGTCGATAAATTTGGGACTCGAACTCGGAAACTCTGCCATATTTTTCCATTAACCGCACAAATTCTGCTCGGCGGTTTGGATCGACATACAATTGATGTTCGATATCTGTGAAATTAGCTGTGACTTCTTCTGGTAATGAGTAGCCATAAATACGTGCTAAAGCTGGGTTTGCAGTGATGTAACGGCCATCGGGAGTGCTTTGAAAGATACCTTCAATGGCATTTTCAAAAATGCTACGATATTTAGCTTCTGCAACTTGGAGTTTTTGATAAGCAGATTCCAGTTCTTGACGGGCGAAAAACTCAGAACGTTGCAAGCGATCGTAGAGATAAACGCCAATATCACAAATGGTACAAAACCAAAAAATGTATAAAATAAACGTTACATTATATATTTCTGGGTGGTCTGGAATTGGTGTTTTTAATCCAAGTATGGCGTTTACACCAAAATAGTAAATCAGCACAGCTGCTTGACACAACAAGTGAAGAGTCCAGCACACTGGCATTAATATAGCTTGACTCAAGAATAGCAACGACCAACCGATACTATCTGGTAGTGCAAAACCTCTGAGGGTTGCAAACAATTGTGATGCTAAACTAATTGACCAAGAAGAACCCAAAAATAACAAATTTGGGCGATGGCGGCCGAGTGGAGTTTTATGTAGAGCAAAACACACAAGTATATTTAGAAGCATTGCAAAATTAATTACAAAGCTTGTTGGTTGAATTGATTCTGGCAGCTTTTTCAACTCTTGGAAAGGGAAAAACAAGCCATAGATATCTCGCAAAATAAAAGATAACAGACAAATCAGTGCCAGCCACAACCACAAACGGAGTCTTTGCCACAAAAATTTGTTGCGCCAAGCTTTGTAAAGGATATGGATTTCATCTGTTTTTGGTGTAGAAAAGGTTTTTCTCCACCAGCTTTGCACTTTTGTAAATGGGGTAGCCATGTGGCATTGCTTAGCAGTCTTTAGTAATACTTAGCATATAATTAGCTAGTATTTACTGCCCCATTTTTCAGTAATTTATGGGCGGTTTCTTGCGGATGGAGTTGCTAAAGGTAATGTAAACCAAAAAGTTAACCCACGCTTGCGGTTATTAATTACACCAATTTCGCCGCCATGTGCTTTCATAACTTGCCGACAAAGATACATTTTTAACCCAATGCTTGTGGAACAACAATCTTGGGGATCGCGGACATGTAAATCGAAAAGGCGATCGCACTCTAATTGACTCATTCCTACACCGTTATCTTGAATCTGAGTGCGAATCATTCCAGCTTCAACGGTAGCACTTACGGTCAATTTTAATCCTGGTGGATTATTTCGCAAGCTATGTGTCACTAAATGGGCCACAACTTTGTGCAAGCGCGTTGCATCTGCCATGACTAATGGTAAGTCTGCGCGAACCAAGTTTTTGAGAGTTGCTTGGTTTTGTATCAGTGTAGGTTCCAACTGAGCGAAAATTCCTTGCAGTAAGGTGCTAAATTTTACAACTTCTGGTTTAATTCCCAGACCGTCTTTTTCACAAGAATTAATTTCTAACAAGGAGTTAATCATCGTCAATTGGCGATCGTTACCTTGAATCATTCGCTCAATTATTGAACGAGATACGGGAATTAGGGATTGGGCATGGGGCATTGGGGATGGGGCATGGGAAAGAGATAGAGATCTCATGGTAAGTGGAGGGGAAAAACTTGCTTCCATTTCTCCTCTGCCCTTGTGCTCATCTGCTCCCGTGCTTTCCACTCCCTGATTTAACAAATTTTTTAACACCATTAAGTTACCCATCACAGAAGTTTGTAAATCATGAGCAACTGTGTGTAAAACTACATCTTTAACACGATGTAATTCTTCAACTTCTTGGATTTTTTGCTGCAATTGTGCTGTACGTTCTCGTACTTGGTTTTCTAAATTAATGTTGAGTTCTGCTAGCTCTTGGTAAATTCGGCTTTGGTGAATGGCGATGGCTACTTGTTCTGACATTTGTTGCAACAAATCAATTTCTATTGGCTGCCAATGACGCGGTGCTGAGCATTGGTTAGCAATTAACGCACCATATAATTCTTCATTGAGCATAATGGGCACAGCTAAACTAGCTTTTGTTTGAAATTTGTGACAGTGTACTCTGACTTTAGAAGATTGCGGCATTTGCGTCATATCTTCCACAACACGCACCACATTATCTTTTAAAAAATTTTTTAATTCTTGTATATAGTCTTGATCGTTAGTAGACCAGCCATAAACTGATGGATATTTGGTATCTACTGATTCGGCAAGAGTTTTGATTCCTGAATTAGTATTATATAGACCAATAAAAACCCGGTCGGCTTGCAGAAATTGTCTGACTTCATTAACTGTGGTTTGCAGAATTTCCTCTAAGTTCAGTGAAGACCTAATCCGCACTAAGGTTTCTGCTAACAAGCGATCGCGTTGGGCTGCCAGGTGTAATTTAGCTTCTACTTGCTTGCGTTCTGTAATATCATGATGAACTGCTAGTAGGCAAGGAATACCATCTAAATCAATGACTTCAGCTGACAGCAAGGTTGTAATTATTTTTCCACATTTTTGCTTAAATTCTATTTCTAAATTGCGGATTACTCCTGTAGCTTGTAATTCCTGTATTAATTTCAGGCGATCGCCTGTATTTACCCAAAGATTTAAATCAAAGGAAGTTTTACCAATGGCTTCATGTCGCTCATAACCTGAAAGTTTGACAAAAGTGTCGTTAACTTCTATGAAACGTCCTTCTTTAAGGGTACTAATGGTAATTGAATCCGGACTGCAACTAAAAGCTTTAGCAAATTTTTGGGCTAAATTTTGCAAAGTGATTTCTGCTTGTTTGCGTTCTGTGATGTCTCGAACGATTGCTAATATTTCATCTTCGCCACTAACCACCAACCGCGCTTCATAATCTCTGATTCCCAAAGGTGTTGCTAGCTGATATTCGCAAGTTTGTAAACTTCCAGTGTCTAAAGTTTTGGCGATGGCTTCTTGGCTAATGGTAGCAACATCACTTGGCAATAATTCCTGCAAATTCTTTCCCACTATTGCTTCGCGATGGAGTGTGACATTTTCTCCCTCACTTTTCAAATCGAGATATTCGCCGTCGCGGCTAATGCGAAACATCAAATCGGG
Source organism: Nostoc sp. 2RC (assembly GCF_014222165.1). NCBI lineage: Bacteria > Bacillati > Cyanobacteriota > Cyanophyceae > Nostocales > Nostocaceae > Nostoc > Nostoc sp. 2RC. The sequence goes on along the minus strand of NZ_JACKZU010000009.1, from coordinate 46,530 downwards.
AATAGCAGATAAAATTGCTTTATAGCGAGCTTCACTTTCTTGCAATTTTTCTTGGACTTGTTTTTGCTCTGTGATATCCATCACTAGACCATTCCAAAGCAAATCGCCGTTAGCTTGCCGTTCTGGGATAGAACTACCTTGAATCCACTTGAGTTTACCACTGGGTGTGATGATGCGACCTTGCCAATGCCAAGGACTAACAGTGGTGCTACAAGCAGTTATGGATTCTGCAAAGGCTTTTATATCCAGTGGATGAATTAGTTTGCACAACAGGCGAAAGTCTGCTTGTATAATTTCTGGTTCTATTTCATACAAATTTTTACAACCAGAACTTATATACAGTACACAAACAGAATTATCCTGCCGTTGCAGAACTTGGAAAATTATGCCTGGGAGATTAACAGCAATTTTGGAGAGCAGGTTAATAACCCCTTGCTGGCAATCCGGTGTATAGGCAGACTGTACAACAATTTCATCCACTCTTTGACCCTTTATAAAAAAGTTATTGATGTATAATTAAAAGCTAGGATAGCCAACAGAGCAGTTTTGATTCTGTTAGCGGTGATGCTCCCAGAACTAAGACTGCACCTTCTCTCAGAGTAATTGGTGAGCAAGCGATCGCATTCACCCAATCGGGTGAACCATTTGTTAGAGAAAAGATAAAGTTGTTAACAAGTTAATATAATTAGCGATCGGCAATACTTTTTTGACCACACTCCTCGCCTTGAGTTAGCTCTTAAAACTCTACATAAGACTATCTCAAGACCATTGGCGATCAACATAATGCCACCGCCAATAACTATTTCATTGCATTAATAGCCCCAGCTGCACAGTCACCTGGCTTGATTCGTTGATCGCTGACGGTAAACTGTCAACTATTAACAACATGATTTTTCATGAAAAATACTTAAAAGCGCCTAACCCATCATTGGGATAGCAGTGGATGATAGCAAAGCCATAATACACCCTACTGAAGATTTACGTTATAAATAGTCTCTATAATTGCCTGACATAGTTTCCGTCAGCATCGAAATCACTCAATATGTGAGTCCAAAAACTTTGCGCCCCTTTGCGTTTCCCTTTGCGTTCCTCTGCGTTAAAAAATATATAATTTCGATGCTAACGAATTTGATATCAATTGGTATTAATTAGCATGAAAAACTCACTTTCCAATTCAAAAGTCTGATTGCTTGTTTCCTAGTCCCATGATTTCAAAAATTAAACTTGATTACTCTATTGATATTTATAACTATATAAATAAGTAACTAAATAGTGTTTTTTAAAAAAATAGATTTTTTTGATGCCTTTAATGATATGAAAGGTTGGTAAAAGTAATTCTTAGGTTAACAAATACAAAGTTACCTAACACTACAAACTTGAGTATCTAATAACCCAAATTACTATCGATCGACAAGTGCCTGATTCTCAGTAAAAAGTTTAATTATTGGGTATTTAGCAGTACTGCAAATATCGATTTCTGTATCTATATGATACCATTTTTGATAGATACTATCTAGCAACTTAACGTTAAAAGTGGCGCTCAGCTAGTAGATATACTGAAGCTATCTTTGATTATACGTAAATGGTTATAAGATAAAGCTTGTTATAGTACTAACTGTATGGATATTAGCAGAAATTTGACTAAATTTGGCTAATAAGAAAAAAAAATCAAACGCTCTAACCTAGTCACAGAGTAGTTTTGATTTTCTTGGAGATCTTTAGTCAAAGAAACTACTCTTGACTATTTTTACCAAAAATTAATAAACTGTACTCGCTTCTATAAAAGTTAGTGAATTTTACTACTCTTTAATAGTGGTGAAATCGCTTAATTATTCGCGTGCAAACATATTGCCATGCAGTAATTTGTTGTTCCCTGTGTGGTGCTAAGGAGACTTCATGAAAAAACTTCATCTAGGTTCGATGCGCTCGACCATTTCTTCGGCGCTCAGCTTTGCCATGACTTTCGGTATGGTAGTTAATACGCCGATATATGCTCAAACCCTCACTTCACAATCGACTCCATTAGATCACCTTAAAGCCGCACCTCGGCCTGTATTTAAAAAAGGCAATACTCTGTTACCTTTGACTCAAGCACATTGTGGGCTATCAAAAGAAACTTACATAGAATTAGCTAACTATTGGGGATATGGACTACCAATACAATCAGCTGATTTGGCACAAGTAGCCAAAGCTAATCCTGGTCGATACCAACTGGTGGCCGAAGTAGGAGAAGTTTATAGATTTTATGATAACTACGATGGGCGATACTCCTATCTACCCAAGCTACCGCCGAACACTTGGTTACGTGACAAAAATGGAAAAATCATTCTCAACGGTGGCCGACCAATAGTCAGTCCAGCTGCACCAAATGAGGCTTTTCAAATCATTGGTGACTATTATGGAAAATTAATAGGTCAATTAGAGAGAACTGCTGGTCAGCCGATGAAGGTGATTAACAACCAAGGTGAGTCTGGTTTGTGGCTTCTTCTCGACAACGATCCTGAAGTCTTGTTTGGACAAGATCCTCAAGTAAAAGCTGACTTCAATAATTCTGGTTTGAATGACTGGTTCGCTTACATATCTCGCAACAAAGCACGCCAGGAAGGAGTACTCAAACAGAAATTGTTTAGTAACTTGCAATCTACACCAGGGTACTTCTGGTATCAGGAGCAATATGGTACTGAACGTGGTCGCTGGGCTGGATGGCCCTGGTATATGTTCAAGTACGAAAATTTTCTAGACTCTAATCGCAAGCCAATTGTATCTAATTATACAGCCCCAGAAATGTACTTCAATTTTCATAACTCTGGCTGGACTGGTGTTGAGTACAATACAGGGGTGCCGTGGGACGCATTGACACAAGCGTTGAATAATATTTCTGGGGCGATCGGCTTGGGACAGAAGTACACTTATCCTTGGATAAGTATGGGTTGGGAAGGTTACGCCGGTCAACCAATTTCCAGTCCAGATACCTTTATGGGTATGATGAAGGCTTACTATACAGCAGGAGCCGTCGGCTCTGTGGGTGGATATTTTGTATGCAGTGGGCCATTGTGGGAAGCACTCAACTACAATAAGCCGATTGGCGCGACAACTCCCACACTGATTCGGCAATTAACAATTCAAGGTCATGCCCATGCATTGTTCTCACATTTAGAAGAATACTTGCGTAAAGGTGACCTTTTACCAGGGCCAAAACTGCATCCCTATCAAAGTTGGACTAACATATTGCCAGCAATGGAGTTTCCTGCTGAAGGTCAGACACAGCAATTACAAGGTAGATGGGGGCCTGTTACCGTACCCACTGCTCGTGTGCTAGCACGCAAAATAGTCGGCGAAGACCGTTGGTTAGTTACAGCTTGGGCGAATGTGGGCAATGACCGCGATGTGAAGGTGAAAATTGATAACAGACTGGGAACTTTGACTTTACGTGCTAGAAAAGCGGGGTCTGTGTATGTTGTCAAACTTGTAAATGGTCTGCCCCAACTGACTCTGATAGACTCTGATGCGATGAATCCAACTAAGTTCTTGTCTCCTTAAATAGGAAAATGGGGAGTAGGGAGTAGCGAGTGGAGAGATGAGGAGACAAGGGAGAGGGGGAGACAAGGTAGCAATCTTTCTTCCTTGTCTACCTTGTCCTCTTTACATACCCCATGCCCAATGCCCCAGTCATCAGTCATCAGTCAACACTCTCGACTTACACTTCCGTTGCTTTATGGCTTGAGCTGGATTACCGGCATAGATTGTCATTGACTCCAAAGAACTACTAGCTACTCCCCCTAAGGTAAGCACTGCTCCACGACCAACAATAACTCCAGGGCCAATGACTGCTTTGGCTGCAATCCAACTACTTTCTTGAATATATATAGGTGCAGTAATTAGTCGAAAATCATGATGGTTCCAATCATGATTACCGGTACATAAATAAACGCCTTGAGATATGCATACATGACTTTCGATAGTGACTAAAGCCAGGTTATCAATCCAGGCGTCTTCTCCAATCCATACATAATCGCCAACTATCAATCGCCAGGGGAATTTGATGCGAACTCCTGGTTTGATGCGGACACCTTGACCAATTTTTGCTCCAAAAGTACGAAGTAGCAAAACTTTTAAGCCTGACATAGGAAGCAAGCGACTTTGTACTAAAGGTGAACCTACGAAGTACCACAGAAGTTGCTGCCAATAAGGTGCCCCAGGAATATAATTACCAACTGTATAACAATCTAGACGCATACTAAGGGAAATCAATAACAGACTGAAGACTGGTTCCTGTACGACCTGTGACAATCCAAAGTAGAGAGCGTCCTAGATCGCGAATAATGGGAGAGATAGTTTCTTTTTTTGCTTTTTTTGATTGATCTGCATCTGATGGTACAGAAATTGGAGTAAAAGCGATACCTTTAATACCAAGAATCATGGTGGCGATCGCCTTGGCTCTGGGCATGTGAAAATCTGAGGTAATTAAATAAATATGTTGTATGCGTTTATGTTCAAACTCAGGAACAATTGTAGTAAAGTTTGTCACGGTATCAACAGCGCGATAATCCAAGTGAAGACGATTGTCTGAAATGCCAGCAGCTTGAAAAATCGGTCGTGCTATTTCGGGGGGAGTACCAGAGGAAACCCAAACTTCCAAAGACGGATACCAACGGGCAATTTCCGCAGTAGCCTGTTCCCGATCTGTCCAAGCGCCAAGAGTAAGGATAGCTTGGGGTTGGGGTGTTTGGTAATAAGCTATGGCCAAACGCACAGGAATTATCAGCAGTAATGAGAAGAAAAAACTTGCTGAAGCTAAAATTAAATATTTTTTGCGTAGCCATTGAAATTTTCTCATCAGGAAACTCCAAAAAATAAATTATTCCGGTTAAAGTGTTAACCCTTCGACTTCGCTCAACCTTGACCCTGAGGGGAGTCGAAGCCTTGACTGTTGATGGTTCATAGTCAACAGTTAACAGTCAAGAGTCTTCTATGGAATATTTTTTACTTGGAAGTCCCTCATGCTTTTTCTTTGAATTCCTCGGCTTCAATTAAACGAATTGCCAGAAGAATTTCTGCTAGTACACGTTCAAATGCATAGTACCAACCGTGCCAGCCATCGAGAATGCCGCCTTTGAAAATCAGGCAGTAAAAAAGGATGATGAAAGGAGCAAAAAGTTTTTGTTTGCGGATGCGATCGCCCAAACTGAGTTCCCTTGTTGGCGTATCCAATAGCTTCTGGACTTCAATCACCATATAACGATCCTGCGCCCATAACCAACGATTTAGAGGTTTGCGATCGTCGTGGTAAATATAGCCAGCTAACATTGCTGATTTACCTTTAACTTGTAACAGTTGGGTATGACCATCATCAATGTAAATAGATTTATCTTTTCTAAAAAGAGCCTGTCGGGGAGGAAGTATAGTACCCCTGAGAGGTTTGCCGAAAACACAATATTTGAATTTAATAAAATAACCATCTATTGGTGAATTTTCAGGTAATTCCTTGATTTCCTCAGCGAGTTTTTCTGAAATAACATAATCTGCGTCTAGAGATAATACCCACTGGGAGTTAATTTGAGCTAAGCCGTAATTCCACTGTGTAGCATGAGTATCAAATTTTCTTTGAAATAATTTAACTTGAGGGTAAGAAGCAATGATTTCTAGAGTTTCATCAGAACTATAGCTATCAATAATAACAATCTGATTGGCCCAAGTTAGTTTTTCTAGGGTTCGCTGAATATTAGGTGCTTCATTGTAGGTTAGAATTAATGGAGTGATTTTATTTAGCATAAATATAAAAATAAATACAAATAATTTGCAGAGCCAATCATTAATTGTTGTAGGTTTGTAAATATAAATTGATTCAGAGTTTTTACACAGAAGTAGTTAGAAATTCTTTTTGAAGAACAGTTTGATAAATTTGTTGCATTTGCAAGGCTGTTTTTTCCAAAGTGTATTTTTCAGATATGAGTTTACGAGCTTGTTCGCCCATGTTTTGAGCAATTTGAGTATTATTTAAATAATCTTCTAAAGCTTGGGTGATGGCTGTAACATCCAACTCAGGAACATAACCTAGTTGGTTTTGCTTGACAACAGAAGCTAGAGCCACACCAGGAGTCACAAGAACAGGAACGCCTACAGCTAATGATTCTAAAACTGACACAGCAAAGTTTTCGGAATATGAAGTCAGCACAAAAAGGTCAGACCCTTGCATCAATATATCTTTGGTTTGGCCTGCGACAAATCCCACAACAAAAGTGCGATCGCGCAATCCACTCTTAACCAGCAAAGATTCTATTTCAGCTTCGTAATCTGGAGTACCATTACCTGCAAGTATAAAAGTAAACCGATGGTGAGTTAGTTTGCCCAAAGCAGGAATGAGATATTCTAAACCTTTTTTATAGTGCAGCCGAGACAAAAACAAAATCACAGGTTCGTCTTGAGGTATGTTAAATTTTTGCCGCAGATGTTGACGAGCATCAGTAATTTTGGTTGGTAAAGATATTCCCAGGGGTAAGACAAAATTAGATTTTTGTAGTCCAAGTAAAGATACTTCTTGTTGTTCCTTCTCTGAGGTAAAGTGAAGCATCTGACTGTTCTCTAGATTTGCTTGTTCTATAAGTTTCAGGTAGGTTTGTTTTTTACGGGTACTTTGTTGTAAAGACCATTCACATAGTAAGCCATGTGGAGTAACTATGTAAGGAACATTTTGCCAACGAGCAATGGACATTGCCATCGTTGATGCATAGGAGAAAAGAGCATGGACGTGTACAATATCGTACTGAGAAATATTTTGCCAAAGCCATTGTGTCAATCCACCACTAAAAGCATATTCTCTTACTGGCTTAATATTCGGTGAAAAGCGGTGAAAAAACCAAACTGGAACATCATTATATTTAATGCGTTTATGGAGAGGAACATCCAGTAAGTCATCACCATCATCGTTAGTTGTGGCAATTTCGGTATCAACATTAATTATTTGCAATGCCTTGACTATATCTAAAATAGCTTGACTAGTGCCACCACGAACTTTTGCGATCGAAGGAGTAACGTGAAGAATTTTCATTAATAATAAATGATGATGAAAAAATAATTATATATAAAAATAAATGCTATTTGATAAAATTAATTTGGTACCATCTGCGATGATAAGTACTTCTTCTGAACTCGCTCGAAATCAAGTAAATACTTTCCTAGTGATAAATACATTAGGAGTGAAAATACAGGAAAAGACAGATTGCCTAAAAGAATAGCTTCTGAAAAACTTCCTACCAAAAGACCTGACAAACCAGCTATCACAGTACTACTATGCAAAAAATAAGTAGGTTTTGCATTACTAAATTTATGAAGTTCAAATATCATCTTCAAACAGCCCAGACCCATCATGACTATCGGTATAAATCCGATCAATCCTGTAGTATCTCCAGCAGCTAACCAAGAATTTTCTCCAAAAACCAAACGTCCTCCGTACAAAGGGGAACCAAAAAATGGATTACTCATGAAGCCATTCCACATTCCAATCCAAGCTTCTTCACGTGTATTTCCACCTGAAATGAACCTATTGCTTGCGGGTGTGCTTTCAGTAATTTTATCTGGACTGATAAACCAAAAGATTGTACCCAAGACAACACCAGCAAATAAGCCTAAGCGTACTAAAGAACCAGCTCGATTACGATAGAAAAATAAAATAGAGCTGATTCCCATAAGTGCGCCAGTGCGAGAAGCTGTAAGAAATAAAAAATATACAACAAGAAGTAAAACAGCTATCCAAAAAGCTTTTATCCAGTCCCATTTTTTGTGGCTTTCAATGAGAAACATGAAGCAGGGAATAGTACCTGCTAACAAAGCAGCCGCATGTTGCGAACTACCTGTAGTTCCCAGGAATCTCCCCTGTACAAATGTCATGGCATACATATCAAATCTTCCTTGATAAGCGCAGGCGATGGCGAAGATGACACCAACCATTGCTAGCGACCAAACACCCAAGCGAAAATTGTATTCATCCTGCAACCAACGCGAAGGGCCTAACTTAAACATCAGTACAATTGCCCCAAAGGTAATTAGCGCCAGTAGGGCAAAAGTTATGTCACCATAAACTACAATTTTGAAAAAAACTGCCACCTGAAATGCGATCAAGTAATAGACTGGTTGTGGAATAATTATCCGCCGCCATCCATTATGTGTTTGCATTCCCAGTAAGATGAGTAAAACCAGGAGAACTATTGTCAAGGGGCGACCCATATCGCGTATTTGTTGTAAAGGAAAAACTAAGGGTGGTGGTTCAGTTATCCACTCATCCTGAAATTTTCCCAAGGAAGTTGCATAACAGCAAAACGCAAATAATAGCCAAGCTAAACGCCGGGACTGTCTAGCTTTCTCCAAAATGAAAACAGCGATGATAATACCAAATATTCCATAAGGACTAAAGATGAGGTCAATAAGTTTGCTAATAGGATCTGAATTCATGCGAAAAAATTCATATCAAATTTTGAGTAACTAGATTATTTGTATTATCCTTGACTGTTTTCATGTTATGTGCATTCTGTAATAATTCCTGCCAACGAGTTGCCCAGATATTGGCAGCGTAGGGGGCTGCTAGTTGTTGCGATCGCTTTCCCCAAGTTGATAACTCTGCATAGTTATGGTGTAAAGTCAACATTGCCTTGGCTAAAGCTTTTGAGTCTTCTTTGGGTACTGTTAAACCATTATACCAAGGTCGAATTACCTCAACCGCAGAACCACAAACATCAGTACAAATAATCGGTAACCCAGCAGCAGCAGCTTCCACTAAAGCTAGCGGCCAAGGATCGAATCGACTGGGCAAAATAAAAGCTCCTGCCCTCCGCCATATAGCTTGCATTTGCGATGGTTGTAAAAATCCTTGGTTCTCAATTCCCGGTTTTCCCTCAAGATGTGATGCCAATTCTCCTTGTCCGCAACACACCAAAGTCCAAGGATGAGATACTTGAGAACGGTATATTTGGTAAGCTTCTACCAGAACATCAATTGCCTTCACTGCAACGTAGCGCCCGACAAATAAAAATGAACGCGGCCATTGGGACTCAAGGCGTTGTTCCCACAAAGGAGACCAAATATCATAATCAATACCATAAACCCCGTGGGCTATATTTGCTCTTTCAATTCCTAAACGGGAAGCATATTGCCAACTGCGTTCTCCAGCAACAACGACACTATTTATACATCGCAAGTAAGAACGAAGAAACAAAGGAGCTAAATGTTGTTTCCACGTACCCCACCAAGGGGTATCCATTGTCATTACTAAGGCTGTTTGAGATAATTCACCAGCAAAGACCAGCTGACGATAAGGTTTATGCAACCAACCGCAAAGGACAACTACATCTGGAGATTCCGCCAACACCAAATCTTTGATTAAATTTGCATCTTGTCTTTCTTTGATATCCAAAAGTCGGCAAGGAATACCCTGCATCAATTCATCGGCAAATGCAGTTTCAGTACGAGCTTGAAAGGCAACAACAAATACATCAATTTCTGGTATTTGGTGCAGAGTTCGCCAGCAAGCTGCCATGTAACCAGAAATATCAGACCAACAAAAAACAACTTTTAAAGCCATAAAAATTTTTCTATTAAGCAAATTCCTGTAAAGCAGTTACTACTTTGTTTACACAGCGTAACCAAGTATGTTCTGCTGCATGTTTGCGGCCTCGTCGAACATATTCTTGGGCAACACTAGGATTTGCTTCTAAGTCTATAACTATTTCGGCGATCGCATCAGTTTCTTCTGGATTAACAACAATGCCAGCATCGCCAACAACTTCAACAAGAGAAGCTCTATTAGAAACAATTGCTGGAGTTCCTACAGCCATTGCTTCTAGCGCCGGCATCCCAAAACCTTCATAGAGAGAAAGAAATAAAAGCGATGATGCTTGGCGTAATAATCTCGGTAGATCTTCATCAGAAATCATACCCAATAAGCTGATATTAGAGTGAGTTTTAGCTGCTTCAATGTAATCAGTTTCTAATTCACCAGCCACAAGAATTTTTAAATTACTTTTGCGCTCAAGGAGAGCTTTTGCAACACCAAGAACATAATCACCTCCTTTTTTTTGACGCAAACCACCAATTACTAAAGTGTAGGGTGCTTCCACTGGTGGCTTTAAATCTAAAGAATTAACTGACGCAATATCAAAGAAAGACTGCTCAACACCATTTCCAACTACTACAATCTTTTGGGGATTAGCTCCTAATAATTCCACCATCCGTTGCTTAGAAAATTCTGAGACAGTAAAAATCACGCGACAGTCAGATAAAGCACGACGCACCCAACGCCCCCACTTATAACGAAACCATTGATGCTGCCAAGTACGCGACCAAGGCAAATTGATTTCAAATGCTTGTACGTCATGAATTGTAACAGCAACCGGACATTTCGACACAGGGATATAAGTTTCCATTGGCGCATAAAGCCAGTCTGTTTGTTCTGGCAAATATTTATCCATGCGAGGATAGCCAAATAGTTTCCATGTCCGTTCTGTGGGATTTTCTAATCCAGGAAAAGTCAGCTTGGGTAGTTCGCGCAGGGGACAGCGTGGGTTAAGTTTACCATCACTCTCCAACCACTGTTGTGAGAAAAGCAAATTTAACTCAATGCCACTTTCCTCTGCAAGTCCAAGCAAAATTTGATTTATATGCCGCCCTACTCCCGTACAAGGTAAGTATGTGCGAATGGGATGAATGTAAGAAACTAATTTCACAATTAATAATTTTTTCTCAAAGAATGATACGTATTATTAATCAAACGATTTTGTCGTAAGATTTCTACAGGATTTCTCCATAGATAATCTAAACTTGTGTATAAATAAGATGTCAATGATTGAAAAATAGGTTGTTTTTTTAAGTAAAATTTATCGAACAAATTTTTATAAGGCATCAAAGAATTAAGTTTATATCCTGCCCAATGCAGCAGAATAACTTGTTTTTTATGGTCTAAACTGCCATAATTCCACAGAAAGTATTTACCGCTATCCTCAAAAATTTTACCTGATTTACGTGCCCAACCGTTCTGACAGATACCTCCAATTACTTCTGCAAAATGCCCGTAGCATACGGGTTTCATATCGCAGCAATAGTTAATGAAAGCCTGATCTGTATTTCTAGGGTTGAGTTGGTTACGTATTTTCAACGCGTTCTCTGCTAGTTGCTCAAATTCTTCTATTGAAAATATCCCCTTTCGGGAAGCCCAACGACCAGAATTAAACCCACGTCCTCGTCTTTCCTTTAATAATTGTTGGCGAAATGTTCCTTGTTCGTAAACTTGGTCGATGGCACAGTCATAATGTAAAAAGTCAAACCCAAAAGTTTCTATTGCTTCAATAAACGGTTGAATATCTGCTAACACAATTTGCCGAGCATCTAAGTACATAAAATAATCTAGTGGCCCCCAAAAAGCTGCATAACGTCTGAACCAATAAGGGCCAGTAGGGGTGTAGCCTAGTTCAAATGCTTCACCGATGGCTTCTAACCGCGAAAAAGATGCATCAGTATAAACTTCAAATTTATAAATATCACTTAATTTTATCAAGCGATGGCACTGCTCGTTAAAAGGAATGAGAATCAGGCGTAAATCTGGGTTGAAGGTTCTAAAGCTGTTGAGAAAAGCGATCGTCCATTCATAAACTGCGTCATTCGCTGAAAAATAGACTCCAATATTTTTAGAATGAGCCATATTAATCAATATATTTTTCTATATTTACGTAAAGTAAGAATCCACTCACTAGGAACCATCTCGCGTATTTTACTAATAATGTTTTTTTGCAACCAAAAACTTTTGTATTCATTCATAAAATACAACTCTTGCTGAAAAGATTTGCCAAAGTATTTTCTACAAATAGACCAACGCTCTTTAGTAAAGCTCAATAAATCTCTGGATGCTCCTCCTGAAGTGTCAAATCTAGAAATAACTACAGGAACTTCTTGAAAGCGATAGCCAGCAACATAAACCTTGGCAATAAAATCGTGATCTGCACACCAAGTCAACAATGTATCAAAATGATATTTAACTTGTAGTTCTTTTTTAACAAAAATACTTTGATGACAACTAGGTATTTCACGCCAGATTATAGATAAATCATAGGGCTGGCGTTGATAGGTATGATATCCGTATTTATCATTAACAACATATTCAGTTCTGCCATAAACAACATGCACTGAATTATCAAGGTATTCTGCAACCTTAGCCAGTGTATCCTCTGCAAAAAATTGATCGCCGCAATTCATAAAAATTATCCAGTCGCCAGTGGCGGCCAAGGCTCCTTTGTTCATGGCATCATAAATTCCAGCATCTTTTTCGCTCACCCAATAGGATATATTTGCACTATTTTTGTGGAGGAAATCTACTGTACCATCCTGAGAACCGCCATCAATGATGATATATTCAACATTTTTGTATGTTTGGGAAATGATACTATAAAATGTTTTACGTAACTCCTCCAGCCGATTAAAACTGACTGTAATTACCGATATTTTTGGATGCTGATTTTTCAAAGAAGAAGAATCCTTGAATGCCTCATATTTACTTACCATTACAACCTTTTATTTGACTTCAATACTAACTTATAAATTTCTACCAGTAGCAACCATTTTCACTTCCATGATATTGGACAAAATTATTCACTGTTGCTGGCTTTTCCGAGGAAAGAGGATGTACCCAATGTTCGTTAAATAATTCTTGATAATAAGGTCTTTCATCCCATCTTGCACCACGAATTCCAAATAATATTTGAGTACCTCCTCCTAGATGGATGGCCTTTTTACCAATATTCTTGATAAAAGCAGCTAAAGGCAAACCATAAGCTCCTGCGCCAATGATAGCTATATCAAAATCAATATTGGAGATGCGATCGCACATAAAATTCAGAGCATCAAACCATGTTGGAAAATCTACACTATTTCCAGCTATCGATTGAACTGCTGGCATTGTTTTTAACTCAAATTCTGGTAAAACTCGACGATCTGCAAATAACAAATGTCTTTTCTTGTACTGTTGTTTTATACTTTCTTCAAAAGGATGTATCACTAAAACTGTTTTTCCTTCTAAAACTTCTGACCAAGGTCGTTGATGGCGATAGGGTTCTAAATCTGTTAGTGATACTCTTGTGGCATTGATTGTATTCGGTAATATTTGGCTAAATTGTTGCTCTGCTTCTAACCAAGAACCAAGGACATCAATATTTTTGATATCACGAATCATTAATTCGCAAAATCGATTTAAGTTAGTTTCATCAGATGGAAAAAAACCAGATAAATTTGTAATTTTTTTCTTGACTAATTCATCCCACCAAAACCAACCACAATCACCATTTATATATCTAATGCTTTTGAGCAGAAAACTTGATTTATCAATGATATTTAAATATACCAATATAGTATCGAGTTCTGTAGAACCTAGTCTACTAATCATACATGGTCGATCTTGAGATAAGATATTTTTGATATAGTCTCCTGCCTCTTGACCTTGGATATCAAAATGTATTTGGCATTTTTCTAAATTTTTGTTAGAAATACCTGGTTTCCTGCGGGAAACTAAATATCTACTGATATTTAAAGACGAATTAGTTATCAGATTCATATAAATGAATGAATTTAACTCATTAAAGAAGAATTCAGAATTCTATTGTAGGGGTGTGCGCCCCTATCGCTTAGTCTATTTACCTGACAATTGCTGTAATTTCTTTGAGAGCTAAATTTTTACCTTTTTTTTCTGCTTCATGGAAAGAGTATGTTTTGAAGCCATATCGTAAAAATAAATATAGCGAATATATTTTCGAGGTTTTCCAAAAAGATTGAGGCATGACAACACCTCGAAAATATGCGAGGATAATTTGTGAATAAGCGAGTCCTTCAACTAAACGTAACAGATAATCTTCTTGCAAACGATTAGCAGGTATTAAGTGAGTCAGCTTTAAAGATGCAAACAGTCCAGTACCTAAACCGATATCACAGGCTGTAAATGCTAAGTCTGAATCTCCACAGGAGGTAAGCATTTTACCCTTGCGATCCATACTTGCTCGTTGAGGATTTTCACCAACTAACTCGCTATACTTTTGTGCAACAACCCTACGAATACAAAGCCCAGCTCCACATGGGGTTGTCTCATATTGCTGTGTTAAATTAGACCAGCGATCGCCCTCAAATTCTCGAATTGCCAAATTCCCTAAATAAGGTTTTGCCCAAGATGGAGGTGGTACTTCAAATTCAGGTTTAATTTGTCCGCCCCAAGCACCAATAAATGGAAAATCTTTACTAATTCGCCATGTAGTTTCTAAATAATCTGAATCTAAAACGTTATCATCGTCAACAAATACTATTACTCCAGCCGTAGCCTCTCGAATTCCTCTGAGTCTAGCAGCAGTCAGTCCTAGTTCTTCTTCTCGAATATGACGAGCTTGGGGATGCCAACTTAAATCAATTTCCGCAACTAAAGGGCGATCGCTAGCATTATCAACTAACAAAATTTCCCAAAAATCTTTGGATAATGTTTGATATTTAAGTGCTTCTAAAACCCTCTCTAAATAATTCCGCCGAGGATTGTGGGCACAAATAATGATACTAAGGGGTAGTTGCATACAAAATGACTTCGCCTTGGTTTTAAAATGCTGAATGTTCAAATTCTAAACAACCTTTTTCTACTTTACGTAGCCAAAGGAGATTATCAACTTGTCCACCAAATTTCCATTTACCACTAGCAAGTGCTTCACCAATTGTTCTAGCTACACCTTCAAAAGCAATACAATCATGGAATGCAAGAATACCTCCTCCCACAATCCAAGGAGTTGCTTTTTCGTAATCATTCTTGGCTCCTTTATAACTATGGTCGCCATCAATAAAAACAAGATTTAGAGGATTTTCCAGAAAATCTGAAGGTATAAGCTCCTGGCTATTCTTCCTAATCATGGTGATGTGATGAGCTACTGCTTTGGTATTAGTTTTAAACTCCTTGAATGTATCTCTTTCTCCCTCAGGCATAGTTTGATTTTCCCAAGTATCAACACAAAATAAGTGTCCATTTTTTGGAGCCAAAGCAGCCGCAATATAACAACTAGATGCTCCTAAATAAGAGCCTATTTCTAAAGCTTTTGCAGATTCTCCAAGTTCCTTAGCTAATATGTAAAGCGTATTTAGTTCGCGAGCAGTCATGTGTGTGCTTATATTTTTCTTATTTAAGCAACTTAGTTTGCTAAGTTCCCTATTAATTGAAGAACTTTGAAAATCAGTGAGTAATTGTTCTGCTCGCCAAATCAAGTGATATGATGCCCTGTAAGAAAAGTCCTTCATTTGCATTTTCATTTTCTTAAATCTCCAAAAATCTGTTTTTATCAACCACTTAAACGAGTAATGAAAATTTATATTCTCTACTCTCGGTTCCCCAAAAATCACTATTTTACCAGTTGATTATTTAAGGAAGTTGCTCAAAAATCGCATAACCGTTACGTAATTCCGGATTTTGAGTGAATACTAAATAATTGGAATTTAAAAGTAATTTTTGATGATTTTTGTAATTTTCAAATGTATTTATATCATCCAGTAAAACAAACTTATAATCTTCCAACTCATTATCTAGTTCTTCAATACTTATGCTTAATTGAGAACCATCGATTAAAACAATATCAAAAAATTTAATATTGTTTTCTTCTTTAATATTTCTGATAGCTTTACTGGTTTCTTCAGCTAAATCTTCTGAAGAACTGGGCAAAATATCGTAAAATTTAACAACAGATTCACCTATGAAACGCTTTTGCAATTTATTAAATTTAGCAGTAGAGATATTGATACAAAAGGCGGTTGGCTTGTTTGGATTTTCTCTAATGCCTGTTAAAAGTGCTTCGGTAATCACCTCTCCACTAGACGCTCCAATTACTAAAGCTGTTTTGATATCTTCTTCCTTCACCATTTTGCGAATTGTCTGAAAAAGTTCATCAGATTTTATAGTTGAAAATTCGTAAGGAAGAAAGTAACCAAATCTAGTTTCTAAACGAGACAATGGCTGACGTAGCAATGTTTTTAAATTGAAAATCAGCCATTGCTTCACCGTTGTTTGATAATATTTGAAAGTTAAAAATTCAATTGATTTAGAAACCACATTAGATGATTTGGCAAAAGCTTTGGTTTGTTTGTCTAACGATTGAGATTTTAAAGCAGCCGGATCGCTCAACAATTTAGCAAAATCAAATTGTTGACATGCTCTAAGCATTATACAGATTTGATTGAGCCAGTCTTGGAAGTTGCGAGTAGGCAATTGATGAGCACTATAGCGGCACTTTAATGGGTCAGTGTAGGGTAAAATTTCTCTACTTGTGAGAGTATTAACAATCCAACGAGTGCGGTCTAGTTCGGGATGGCAAAGAGACGGAAATTTATTAGCGTAGTTGACAGCATCATTTAATTTTCCTTGGCAAAGGAGAGTAATAATTAAATAAGCCCACTCTAATGGATCGGGATCTATAGCTTTTAGTAAATCGAGAGTCCATTCAATTGGCTGGATAATCCAATAATGTGCCGTTGCTGCATTTCCTTTGTAGAGATTACATAATGCCAACCTTAGTTTTGGTTGTGCTTGAGAATCTACAAAATTTAAGCATTTGAGATATAAAGTTTCTGCTTCATCATATTTACCCGCCCAGAGTTTTTGATCTCCTTGACGCAGCAGCAGTATATCCGATGGATTAACAACAATATGTGAATTTTTAATTTCTGATGATTTGTCTACAATCGTCAAAGGCTCAAAAGGACTTTTTTGAACAATCCTTTGATTTGGTTTTAGGGCTTTGTGTAGACGAAACCATTGCAAAATTTGATCTCGTTGTTTAAATGTATGTTGGGAATGAGCTAATTGATAACCAGCATCGGTAATTTTCTCTAATTCTGCTCGGTTTTGAAACAGGTAATCCAGTTTATCTAATATGTCATTTTCATCAGCAAATACACAATTTTGCATATCAACAAAACCTGCTGCTTCAACAGTTGGATTCTTTTCTGTAATTAAGCAGGATTTTGAACCGGGAATTTCCAAAAATTTACGAACAAATTCCCTTGCCATTGTGCCGCAGGTAGGTGAAAACAAAGAAGCATTGAGCATCCGGGCATACTGCTCGCCAAAAAGCATTCTTGATGTTTCTCGGTTTTGCATATATCCTAAGTGCGGGCAAATGAGACTGGGATAATACTTAGCAACAAGTCTATTAATTTTTTGCCGCCAAGGATATAGTGATGTTTGGCTGCCAGTAATTAGCACTGGTATATTTTTAGGCTGATTATAGTCTTTAAATACGTCGGAATCTATAAAATTTGGCCAGATAAATAAATTGTCGGCAATCTCTGGAAGATATTCAGCAAAAGGAATGGATATTGTAAAGACTGTCTCTATTCCCCAATGTTCGATATCAGAAAGAAAAGCTGAATGAAACCCACAATAAGAATCTCCGTTATAAAAAGCTAATTTTGGTATTTCTGGATAATAATGAGTATTTTTAATCCGTCTTTTATCAGATGAAGCATTACCAGTTTCAAATAAAGATATATCTGGTTGATATTGTTCGCAAATTTGTTGATAGTCACTTTCGTCACGAATTATAATTACTTCAAAAAATTCGGATAGGCATTTAACATGTTCTTGTTTATGAACATTATAGAACTTGGCTGAACCTTGATTGTTCCATTGAAAAAAAACAAGTCTTGGTTTTTTAATGTTATTCATAAATATTTTATTGATATAGAATTATTTGTTTTATTAAGTGCAATTGCTGAATTTTACTTTTCTATGTATTGCAAAATTTTAATAAAAAACTACCCGCAGTTCTATTTTTTAACTTTAATTTATTATGAATTAAAAACAACAAGCAAAACAATCGCATAAAGATTTTGATTTATGCGATCGCTTTTTGATAACTAATACCAATTCTCTCAAATCCTGCAACACATTCAATCATTGAAACCTAGATACAATCTGAATTTATAAACTGTGTAGTTTATTTTCTATGCAGTGGATACTGCGAATTGGTATAAAACAGAAATCCGTCAATGTTTTGCTCCTAATTGCTTTGCTTATGAGTATGATTTACAGCTAAATTGAAGCAACTTCTCATCAAAACATTGACATCTGTACATTTTATTTTTTTCCATACTCATGTATGGAAAATTAACATCAAGAGATAATTCAAAACGTCATTGTAATACTAGAGAGTGAATGTAAATTTCTCAGATTCAAAGTTCTTGATTCGCCCCATCCTGCCAGATTTCACGTCCACTGTAAACAGGGCAGTGTTTTTTCTATTAGTGTCAGCAGCAAGGGCATACAATTCACCAGAACGGGAGAAGCCCAAGTCTTTAAGATCGTTGCCAAGAGGGCGTCCTTCAAATTTTAGTGGAGCCAATCTCTTAATTATCACCTTACCAGTAACTAGGGCTTTCTCCTGCAAGTTAATTGAAATTAAAATTGGGATACCTTCTGAGCCGATCTCAGTGGCAAAAATATTTCCCTTGGCATCTTGGCACAGGTTAGCGAATCGATGGTTGAGTGGTAGTGGAGGTAGATCCAAATCGTCGCGGTCAAGAACTTTACCTGTGGTGAAATCGATGGTTCTGAAACTAAAAGGCGGGACACCCTCAGTTCCTACCAAACACAGAAGTCGATTATTGGGAAGGCTCAGCAAACTTTCAATAGTTTGATTGGATTTCTTAAAGCCTAGTACTTTTTTCGCTCTAAACACAGGGACAGCAGCATTACCCACAGTGAAAAGCAGATGGTTGAAAAAACCATTTCTCGTGCTAGACACAGTAGAAATTACCAGACTTCCATCTTTAAGTGCTACCGCCTTTGTAACTCGATTAGACTGAGCAACATAGAAAGCTCTTGCTTTTTTCGGTACAGATAAGGGGTTGTCAACGAACAGAGATAGACGATTGAGCCTAGAAAGAACTTTTCCCGTTGCGAATTCGGCAGTACTCAACTCTATTGACGGAGTTTGGTCTTCCCGGTTTTCATTGTTGGGTGTAGCAAGGGGTTTGACTCCATAAAGAATTTCCTGCTTGAGTTGGATCTTTTGAGCAACGGCCTTATTAGACAGGCCAGCAACAACAGTAGAAGTCAAACTAGCAGCAGCCAGCTGGCCAAATTGTCGGCGTTTTAATGATGGCATTACGATACTCCTTGTGAGATGCTTTAAGGAACAATCAGGTTTGCATTTGGTGTCTGGGGTTTCGCCCCCATGTCTGCTAAGATGTTGACAGTCATTTGCTTAGCGCGAATATCTTCCCGAAATGGGCTAATGCCGTCACTATCTAATCCCCATGCCCACTGAATGGTACCGGAGGCAAAAACTTTAGCTCCACTACTAGCTGTGTAGCGCACTGAGTGAGATTTGGTAAAATCCTGGTTGGCAGGAAGTCCTTGTTCTCCAACTGGTTCGTCGAAGGTAGGCAGTACAGTGGAGGGTATGGTTGTAGACTCAGACAATTTGACGACTCCAGCAGGAGCAGACCCATTATTAACGATAAAATCCCATTCATAACCCACTAACATCGCCAGCTGATCTCCATTCTGGAGTCCTGTGTTCGCGTAGTAAGGATCGCTAGCGTTGCTGACAGTAAAGTTAAAACCACCAAAGGTATCTAGGTCGCTACCGTACATCACTCCGAATAAAGCGTTTTCTGGTCGCTGGTTCTGGGCGCTGCGGAATTTATTAGTTGCAGCTGATGGCCCCTGCTGTTGGACAACTGGATCTAATGCCCAATCCGCTTTGTAACAGGCCATCACCCGGTTAGGTCTTACTTGTCCCGCAGCAGTAGTAGAACTTTCAAACCTCACTCGCCAATAACAACTATTGGCGGAGAAAATTCCCAAATTAATTCCAGCATCGCGGGCAGCTTCCACATGATCCCGTATTTCTTTAGACCAGTACTCATCGTGGCCTACAGACAAAAATACTTTGTGATTGAGCAATTTTTGTGGGCTGGTGTGAACCTGCATGTTGTCGGTGTAGGTAACATCGTAAGCTTGAGATTCTAGCCAACGCACCATGTTGTATTCCCACTGCAAAGGTTTGGCTGGTTGGCTAGAATTTTGATAAGTTGCTTGGAAGAACGGCCGGTCGTAGGAAACCTTGAAAGCCCGCTGACCGTCAAGGCTGTCGGAAGTGTACAAGCTGTAACCCCCCGTGGAGCTATAGGCTAGGACAGTAGAAACGGCACTCTGGAATAAAACATCAGCCGTGCTGCTATCATCCCGGACTACAAACCACACGTGGGCTACTACGCCTGTTGCCTGGTCAGTGAGTTTCGCTACATAAAGACCACTAGTCCAGTTGTTACCTACTTGCAAAACGTAGGAAGTTGTCCAGTTACATTCAACAAGTCTGGTATCAGGGTCTAAACTACAGGCGGGTTGGGTCGTGCCTGTGAGGGAACCACTGCTGGCAATCAGCCTTCCTCCCTTCCCACTGTAGTAGCCTAAGCGATACACATCGATGGTATACTGTCCTGGTTGTGCAAGAGAAACCTTAATATCTAGCGATCCCCCTTTATTAACACTGGTGGCCGAGGCATAACCCGCGATCTCTCCATTGCCAGGGTTGTCGAGTTTCCAGTTAGTCGTGCCTGGATTGAGATTTTCCAAATAGATGGGATTCGGGTTTGTGGGAATTGCTGTAGCCGAAAAGTTGGTAGTGCCAATACCTATTGCCGTCGCTCTGACCGTCAGTCCTCCAGGTGCGGTAGGAGCTTGCCCCACTGTGACAGTAGTACTTGCTTGACCACTAGCATTAGTGACTGCACTGGTAACCGAGAGCGCTCCGCCGCCACTGATAATATCAAAGTTCACCGTTACCCCTGATTGAGGACTGTTTTGAGCGTTTACAACTCGTACAACTAGGGGGTTGGGCAGAGCTGCTCCTGTGGTGGCACTTTGATTGTCTCCACTGACTTTAATTAAGGCACTGCCAACAATAAAGCCAATGTCGCAAAAATAGTTAGAATTCCGGAAAGAGCTGGTTGGAAAAGAATTTGGATTTACATTATATAACCCGTTGCTGCCGTCTGCTACTGAGCTAAGATCGCCATTGACTATGGGGTTAGCCAGTGCATCTTGAGTAAGAACGTAATGGGTGTTGATGTTGACAGAAACGACATAAGTCGTATTGGCTTGAATATTTATTGGTGTTTCTAGAACCTGCTCCTGCCAGCCAGAAGCCGTTTCGTTAGTAAAAACGACGCTTGTTAATAAAGTTCCCGTTGCCGTCCAGATTTTGCCGACATGACTTCCTTTCTCGCTAGCCGCTTTCCAGTAGCGGATGGTGGTAATTCGTCCACCTTGAGCGCTGCGGAATTTCATGCCTAATTCATAGGGAGAGTTATTATCACTAGAATTTGCAAAATCTGGGACTTGATTTGTAAACAGAGTTTGGCTCTCTCCCGAAGGACTGGCATTGGCAGAAAAGATAGTGCTGCCTACGTTTTGTGCTGTGGCAGTCACATTATTAACCACAGGATTTGTAGCACCAGGATTAGCTCCAAGGGTTAAGGTGGTACTAGCCTGACCATTTGTATCAGTGACTACATTTGCAGGCGATACCGATCCCCCGCCACTGGTAACAGCAAAGGTCACCGTAGTCCCTGATATGGGATTGCCAGCTGCATCTTTGACCTGAACAACCAATGGGTTGGGTAAGGGAGTTGCGGCTGCACCAGTCTGATTGTCGCCGCCGATCTTTGTGATTGTCGGTTGGGGAATAGCTACAAAATCGATGTCACGAAAATAGTTTGTATTTTGGTAAGAACCAGTTGGAAAAGCTCCCGGAGTGAAACTAAAAACCCCGTTGTTACCGTCTGCCACTGAGCTGAGAGGCCCATTGGTGATGGGGGTGGCTAGTTGATCGGAAGTGGCGACGTAATGGGTGTTGACGTTGACAGAGACTACATAAGTGGTGTCGGCTTGAACGATCAGTGGTGTGTCCAGAGCTTGTTGCTGCCAGCCAGAAGCCGTTTCGTTGGTAAAAGTGGTGCTTGCTAAAAGAGTTCCGCTTGCTGACCAGATCTTGCCAATATGAGTTCCTGTTTCGCTGGGGGCTTTCCAAAAGCGAACGGCGGAAATCTCTCCTGCCGCAGTGCTGCGGAATTTCATCCCTAATTCGTAAGAGCTATCGCTGTTATTGGGAATGCTTGGAACTTGATTGCTAAAGATGGTAACCATACTTAGTTTCCCATAAGGTTTAATAATTACGGAAGATAAAAAGTAACTTCCTTAGGGACTTACAAATAAAAAAATAATCAACTACTTCTTGTGGGGTGGCCAAGCCAAGGGGGGACAATATGTACACCCCACAACTAGTGGTAATTAATTTCTGAAAACTCCCTTAAACCTGACAAGCTACTTTCAAAACTTCCACCACATAGTCCTGTTCCTGTTCAGTCATTTGATGAAACAGGGGTAGGAGAACTGTGTGGTCTTGTGCTTGCTCACTTTCAGAAAGGCGATCGCACTTTCCAACTTCACACTCACAAGCTTTCGACTCAACTCCACACGACCAAGCTTGTTGTTCATAAGCACTTTCACGGTGAACGCACATCACTCCGCGTCGTGTGGCAATGCCAGCATCTAACATTTGCTGCATTACTTGTAGCTGGTCGCATTTATTTAGGAGCCGGACACAAAAACTCTGCCAGTTACTCTTGGCCCAGCTTGGCTCGGTGGGTAACTTTAATCCCGGCAGATTTGCTAGTTTTTCTTGATATCGCTGTGCCAAATAACGCCGACGTTCCACTATCTCTGGCAGGCGTTTGAGTTGTTCTCGCCCCACTGCTGCTTGAATATCAGTCATGCGGTAGTTGTAACCCATTATTGGGTATGTCTCAAATATCACCTGTTTTGCACCGTGGCGCACAGTATCGGGGACACTCATGCCATGTTGTCGCCAGAGGCGAAACTGCTTATCCCATTGGGGATTATTTGTAGTCACCATGCCACCATCGCCAGTGCTGATCACTTTTCGGGGGTGAAAAGAAAAGCAAGCGATATCGCCATGCGGTTTGCCAATTTTCTCCCACTGTCCATTCCAGAGAATTTCACTGCCGATGGCACAAGCCGCATCTTCAACCACTGGTAACTGATAGCGGTGGGCAACATCCAAGATGGCTTTGAGGTCGCAAGGCATCCCGATTTGATGGACTATGAGAATGGCACGGGTACGATCGCTAATCACATCTTCAATTAACATCGGGTTGATGTTGTATGTTTGTGGTTCAATGTCCACAAATACTGGTATCCCCCCGCAGTAGCGAATACTGTTGGCTGTGGCAATATAAGAATGGCTCACAGTAATCACTTCATCCCCTGGTTGCACTCCCACAGCTAAAAGCGCTAAATGCAATGCTGTGGTACAGTTGGAGACGGCACAAGCGTAGTTTGCTCCGACGTAAGCGGCAAATTCTTGTTCAAAAGCGGCGACTTCTGGCCCTTGTGTTACCCAGCCAGACATAATCGCTCGTTTAGCAGCTTCAGCCTCCGCCTCCCCCATCCAGGGTTTGGCGATGGGGATAAAAGATTTGACTTCAGACACGCTGTTTGCTCCTCTCTACATCCCAGTTACGGACAATTTCATTTTCTAGTAGGACTTCTGGAGATTTGCCAAAACTCACATACCAATCTCTGAGTTTGATTAAACCTTCAGACAGCGATATTTCTGGCTTGAATCCCAAAAGTTTGTACGCCTTTGTAGTTTCAGCATATAAACGCAACACATCACCAGGACGAGATTCATCATGAATCACGCTTGTGTTTGCTGGTTCCATGATTGATGCTATTTCTTTTGCCAAATCGTTAATGGCAATTTCAAAGCCACTGCCCAAATTAATTGTTTGTCCGATGGCAGAGTCTGTAAATCCTGCCAACATGATTCCCCTAGCTGTATCGCCAACATAAGTGAAGTCTCTAGTCTGGCTACCATCACCAAAAATTACCATTGGTTTGCCAGCCATGCTACGCAGTAAAAACTTGGGTATGACTTCTCCGCTATCTCCTTCATGGTGACAACGGGGCCCGTAGGCGTTGAAAGGACGCACTACAACAGTGGGGTAGCCATAGGTTTCGTAGAATGCCCTGGTATAACATTCTCCAGCTAACTTAGAACCACCATAAACAGTCATGGGAAAAGTTGGGTGTTCTTCTGTCATTGGTACCCAACGGGCAGTACCATAAACTTCGGAACTGGAAACATATACAAACCGACTGACTCCTGTTGCTTTAGCGGCGCTTAATAGTTGGAGAGTCGCTGTCGCATTCACTTCATGATTTTCATGTGGCGAGTGGATGGAATGCCGGACACCCAAGCAGGCTAAATGAAATACGATATCTACGCCTGACATTAATTTTGTCATGCGATCGCTATCTCGAATGTCTGCTACAACTAATTCCAAGCGATCGCTAGGTAAATTCTCTAGGTTTTGGCGTTTTCCATTCACCAAATTATCAACAACTACAACCTGATTTGTTGTTTTAGTTATGATTTGATGTACTAGTTCAGAGCCGATAAAACCCGCACCACCTGTAATTAAAATTCGCTGATTTTGCATATTTATTATTTTGTATTCTCCGATGGTTCATATCCTTGCCGCCAGCGCAAAAACTTAGCAGGAACACCAGCGACGATGGCATAAGGTGGTACATCTTTGGTGACAACTGCCCCAGCGCCAACGATGCTACCTTTACCAACGGTGACTCCTGGTAAAATGATTGCGTTCACACCAATGTCAGCTCCTGATTCAATTCTTACGGGATTGACTTCAAAATCTGTTTGGATGATGGGAGTTTCTATCGGTAATCCAGTGTGGGATGAGCATAAAACTTTTGCTCCTGGCCCCCAGCCTACAAAGTCTTCAATGATCAAGTCTCTAGCGTCAAAATAGCTCTGGGGGCCAATCCAAACATTGTTACCAATGATACATCTACCTTTAAACCATCCCTGGATACAGGTTTGTCCGCCGATGAATACTGAGTTACCAATTTCAAAGGTTTCTAAGTGCTTAAAACTAACACCAGTACTAATTTGCACGCCATGTCCAAACTGGCGAGCCATTGCACGCCAGATGACTCGCCGCATTAACATATCATAATCACCATCACCGACTGCAAAGCGACTGTACAAATCAAGTAAGCCGCCGCGATCGTATTTGCTACGTAAATGCTCTGCTAATCCGATTTCAAAGTCAGGATCTAGTTTAAGTTCCTGGGAACCGTGGACAGCCTTAATCAGCTGTGTTCTCCCATTCAGCACATTAGACATTCATCACCTCCAAAACTGCAACGCTTTGAGCGTCTATAAATCCACCCTGGAAATTTTTGTCTCTAGTACAATGAAAAAAATAGAGGAGTTCTTAGCTGGGGTTAAGTGCAATACTTGTCGGTTAAAGGGAAAAGGGGAAGGGGAAAGGGGAAAGAAAAAACCTTTAACCTTTACCCTTTAACCCCTTCGGGGTTCGCCAGTCGCTCATGGGGGAAACCCCCAAGACCGCGCTGGCTCACCTTTTCCCCAGACCCAATGCCGAGTTAAAAATCGTTAACCGAGCAGTATTGGGGTTAAGTGTTTGATGGTAATACATTCGCCCAAGGAAACCATTCTATTGGATTTTCTGGTGTTACATCTGCACGAACTCTGATCTGGCGGACTTCTCCCAGGAACATAATATGTGTTCCTAAAGTGACTTCACCTATAATTTGACAGTCAAAGTGTATGGGTAAAGCGGGTAAAACAGGTGCCCAGTCATGTGCTTCTACCTGCAATCCCGCCCGTGCGACTTTTTGCGGATCTTTAGCAAGAGAAATGTTGCCTGCATATTTGATGGCGTCAATGACAACATCGTTAATAAACGGCACACCGCAGCCGAATTTGCCAGTTTTGCGGATCAAGTCCAAACTTACACGCGGGGCATAACGCTCATTAATTTTGGCGTAAGAAATGCAAGGGGTAATTACTAATGGATGTCGGCTGACAATTGTCGTTGAACCACAAGGCATGAGGTTGGGAGTTCCATCTTCAGCCCAGCAGGTAATCATACCAGCTGATGATGGAAAGAAACAAGGCCAACGAGCTTTATCGTTATCGACTTGTACTTGATCTTCTGGTAAAGGAGAAAGATACTTAATTGCCATGCCATTTTCCACAGCATCGGCTTCAAAGGCAATTGTCCCTGGCGATGGAAAGGCATAGTGGGGTGTATATCCTTTTTTGTAACTGGGATCTGCCATCACTTCTTCAGTTACAGATACACGCTTTTGAAGTTCGTTTTGTGGTTCCCAAGCTGGTAAGCTGCGCCAGAGGATTTGGCTACGCCCTTGTGCTATGTCTTCTCGCAGCTGAATGGCATTAATTTCCAGAAAATAAACTCTATGGCTACCAACGTCAACCCAAGGTTGAGAATAAATTGGTTGACCTGCAAAATCTTTACCAGGCTTCACAAGTTTTGCCTCGTAAATCATGTATGCAGAATCAAACACAAATGTGTCATTTGTTAAGGCTTTGCGTGTTGATAACCCTGAATAAGCAATGCGTGAGTGAGTCTTTTCTTCGGGTACGGTAGTAATGGCATTCATCGCTTTGTCAAGTTCTTCCCCTGGAGGAAGAAATTGTACGGCAACGCTACCACTGCTTTCTAGCATGTCAGTAAAGGTGCCCCGGACATGATGTCGTTCTGATAGCTCTTGAATACAAAAGCTTAGAGCTAAAATATAAGGAAACCTATTGACTATTGAGGCTCCGACAACTTTTTCTAAGCCAATTTGCGAACCATCAGCAGTTGTCACTAAACAAATTGGGGAAGGGAAAAAAGCTGGCCATCGACTATCATTTGATAGTTGTTCTGGAGTTTCTGGCAAATCGTGGACATAAATAGATTTGTCTTTTACCACTCGCCAATTAGCAGCGGTTTCTAAGCTGGTATGCGGCCAAAAATAGCGGTATTTTTCTAAAACATCATGCATAAAACGCCTCTATCACTTCTAAAAATTCATTGCTCAAAAATTTACTGTTGACTATTAACCGTCAATGCCGTCGGGGTGTCTTTCATCTCATTCTTAGAAGAAATGGGTTTTGCCGACGCTTTTTGAGCAAAACCTATAGAACTTGCATAGCTTGTTTGACGCTTTGGCTTACAGTGTCGATCTGTGCTTGGGAGAGTTCTGCATACATGGGCAGAGATAACACTTCTTTGGCTGCGGCTTCTGAGTGGGGAAAATCTCCAGCTTGATAACCAAATTCAGCATACGCTTGCTGGAGATGAACTGGAATTGGGTAATGAATGCCTGTTTGAATTTCCATTTCTTGGAGGCTTTGTTGCAGGGCGTCTCTTTGTGGCGATCGCACTGCATAGACATGGTAAACGTGACGACTGTAAGGCATCACGGTGGGCGTACTCACACCAGAGTCTTTTAAAAGTTCGTCGTAGTATGCGGCGTGGCTTCTTCTGGCTTCTGTCCAGGCTTCGATGTAGCGTAATTTCACTCGTAAAATCGCTCCCTGGATGCCATCCATGCGATAGTTGTAACCTTTGAGGACATGGTGATACCTGCTTTCTTGACCCCAGTCGCGCAACATTCCCATAGTCCGGGCATATTGCGGATTGTTGGTGACTACCATGCCCCCTTCACCGTAAGCCCCTAAATTTTTGCCAGGGTAAAAACTGAAACAACCAATATCGCCAATGCTACCCACACGCTGTCCTTTATATTCAGCCCCGTGAGCTTGGGCAGCATCTTCAATTACAGTCAAACCGTGACGACGGGCAATGTCCAAAATTGGCTCCATATCTGCTGGTTGACCGTACAAATGCACCGGGAGGATAGCTTTGGTGCGCTCGGTTATCGCTGCTTCAATTTGGCTGACATCGATTGTGTAGGAAACAGGATCGATATCTACGAAAACGGGTGTGGCTCCGGTGTAACAAATTGCTGCTGTGGTGGCTACGAAGGTGAAAGGTACGGTAATTACTTCGTCACCAGCACCAATGCCTGCTGCTAGTAATGCTAAATGCAGGGCACTAGTACCTGTATTGACAGCAACGCCATAATCTGCATTGCAGTAATCGGCAAATTCTTTTTCTAATGCTTTGACTTCATTGCCCAAAACGAATTGGGTGCTTGCCAAAACTTTTAAAACGGCACTATCAATTTCGTCTTTAATACTGAAATATTGAGTTTTTAAATCTACAAATGGAATCATACTGCTACCTCTGCCAGATTCAGTTCAATTAATTGGCCTTGCTTTTTGAGAGACTGGGTTGCAGCTTCGAGAATTCTCACTATCCGCAGTCCTGCTTCGCCATCGGTGAGTGGGCGATCGCCTTTTTGTATACAATCAATGAAGTGTAATCCTTCTGTTTTCAATGCCTCTGTCACATCCAATTTGGGCGACCACATATCTCCTGTGCGATAACCAATCATCATTTGGTAGACGCTTTCAGTATTGCCGTTGACTGTAATACCCTTGTCGTAAATTTTGAGTTTTTCACTTGGTTCTAAGTCATCGTAAACAATCATCCGTTGACTACCACCAATCAATGTGCGGCGGATTTTCACTGGTGCGAGCCAATTGACATTAATATGAGCGATGAGATTCTTTTCAAAGAATAAGGTCAAGTAGGCAAGATTTTCTGGTTCACCAGGAACATGACTGACGCCTGTAGCTGAAACTGCATAAGGACGGGATGGCAATACGTAATTCATAATTGATAGATCATGGACTGCCAAATCCCAGACCACATTCACATCATGCTGAAAAAGTCCCAAGTTAACGCGCACAGAATCATAGTAATAAATATCACCCAAAGAATTAGTGGCAATCAAATCGTGCATTTTCCGGACAGCACCTGTATAGACAAAGGTGTGATCCACCATTAATACAAGGTTGCGTTTTTCTGCCTCTTCAATCAGCCGCTTTGCTTGTTCGGAGGTAGTTGTCATCGGCTTTTCCACTAGCACGTGTTTGCCAGCCTGCAATGCAGCTAAAGCTAATTCAAAGTGAGTGGAAACTGGTGTGGCAATGGCTACGGCATCAATCTGAGGATCTGTAAATATATCTCGACAATCTTGAGTCACTTGAATTGTAGGATATCGAGCTTGTACTTTTGCCAGTAATTCTGCTTTGAAATCGCTGACTGTTTTTACCTTGACTCCTGGCATTTCGACAAAATTTCTGACTAAATTTGGCCCCCAATAACCATAGCCAATGACACCGATATTAATCATGTTTGCTGTTCTTTTTAATTAATGAGAGTTGATTTTTTTTATGCATTGAATTATTGCCGATTTTGAGTGGCAATAATTCATAATTTGCTCTGAAAAAGTTTTATTTTTGTTCGGTGTGAAAATTCACAAACCTGCTAACTAATGTACAAAAATTAGAGGTGCTTACAAACTGCTAGCCGACATTTGCAAATTTTGGCGCTGGCGCACATCTCCGATGACACGCGCCGGGACTCCAACTACAATTGCATAATCAGGAACGTCTTCAGTGACTACTGCTCCAGCACCGACAATGGCTTTTTCACCAATCGTTACTCCTGGTAGCACGGTGGCGTTGCTACCAATAGATGCACAGCGCTTCACTAAAGTTTTGATTGTATACCAATCATCGTCTGTTTTTAAACTACCATCTTCATTGGTTGCACGGGGATAAAGGTCATTAGTAAACATGACTCCATGACCGATAAACACTTCATCTTCCAAGACAACGCCTTCACATAAAAAACTGTGGGATGAAATTTTACACCGACTTCCAATGGTGACATCTTTCTGAATTTCCACAAATGTCCCGATTTTCGTATCATCGCCCACAATGCAACCGTAGAGGTTTACAAGATGGGGATGAAAAATCTTGACGTTTGTGCCTAACTTCACATCATGATTTACAGCCATTATTTAATCTGCCTTGAAATTAATGCTTTTCCACTGTTTGCCAAATAGCATCTTCTAAATAAGTACACTCATCAGCTTGCCATTGATAATCTGCACGCTCGATATTGTACATAGTCACTTCAAACGGGCAAATTTCTCTCAAGTTTTCTAGTAGAGTGTCGCTACGACGGTTAGAGAACCATGTTGTTAAGGTATATGAACCCATATACAATCTAAATTTGGGAATCTGACATCGCAGAATAAATGTTCCTGGCTCTCGGCAAAAGGGAGCATCAGAGTTGAAAAACCAGAAGATACAAATCGGTTGTTGTAAAAAATTAACTATCTGAAAGGAGAAACGCAGACTTTCATGAGGTTCCGTCACGTGTAGGGCAAACTCAAAGGTAATGGGTTCTCCCCAAGAGTGAATTCCTTGGGCTTCAGAGGTGTGTGCCTTTGCCCAAGCCACATAATTACCAGTTTTATTGACAGGAGCTTGGTAATCTGCTTGTAAGACAGAATTATCTTTCTGCCCAGCCATATATAACTGCATTGCTTTGCCAGTATCACCATCAAATTGAACACTACCCTTAGAAAGTAGTATGCAACGTTTGGTGAGTTGGGCGATCGCTTGCATACTATGACTCACAAATAAAACTGTTCGTCCTTCTCTGGTGGCGACATCACCCATTTTCCCCAAGCACTTTTTCTGAAAGGCCGAATCACCTACAGCCAAAACTTCATCGACAATTAAAATTTCTGGCTCTAAATGGGCGGCCACGGAAAAAGCAAGACGCACGTACATTCCTGAAGAATAGCGCTTAACTGGGGTATCTAAAAACTTCTCAACCTCAGCAAAAGCTACTATTTCATCAAATTTCTTTTTAATTTCGGCTTTACTCATCCCCAAAACGGAACCGTTGAGATAAATGTTCTCGCGTCCCGTCAGTTCTGGGTGAAATCCCGTTCCTACTTCTAATAAACTCGCTACCCGCCCTTTAATGGCAATACGTCCCCGCGTCGGTTCGGTAATCCGGCTGAGAACTTTTAACAAAGTAGATTTACCAGCACCATTGCGTCCAATGACACCAATAGCTTCCCCTTGTTGAATTTCAAAGGAAATATCTTTCAAAGCCCAAAATTCTTCCCGTGCGGGGTTGGGCATTTTTTTGCCACTGGGTTTGATAAATGTTTTGGCAAAAGATTTAGCACCATCAGCAATCACATCCCGCAGCGCTTTGTAACGACTTCTTCCCTCTTGCTGGTGAGCGATGATATATTTTTTGCTTAAATTTTCTACACTAATCATGTTCTCAGACATCTGCACAGAATCCTTGCTAAATTACATCAGCAAATGTCCGTTCCACTTTGCGGAAGTACCAAATGCTACTTACCAGCAACAGAGCAACTAGTCCCAAAGATAAGGAAAATCCAGTCCAATAAAGTTTGGACTCTCCCCCTAAAATAGCCCAGCGAAAACCATCAATCACGCCCACCATTGGGTTTAAATAGTAAAGCAAGCGCCATTGTTCTGGCACAATGCTGCTACTAAAACCCACGGGTGAAATATATAAACCAAACTGCACAATAAACGGCACAATATAACGGAAGTCTCGATATTCCACATTTAAAGCTGCCAACCACAGCCCCACTCCTAGTGAAGCCGCAAAGGCAATGGCAATAAATAACGGTAAGGATAATATCTGCCAACTGGGAATAAAATTATACCAAGCCATTAGCCCTACAAGGATCATCCCAGAAACGAGAAAGTCCACAAAGCTAACAATGACAGAACTCGCAGGTACAATCAACCGAGGAAAATAAACTTTAGAAATCAAGTTGGCATTAATAATTAAGCTATTACTACACTCAGTTAAAGCACTGGCGAAAAATTGCCAAGGTAACAAGGCAGCAAATACCAGTATTGGATAGGGTGCTGTGCCTTCTGAAGGTAATTTCGCCAAATTTCCAAAGATGACGCTGAACACCACCATTGTTAAAAATGGTCGAATCAGTGCCCAGAGCATACCAATTATTGTTTGCTTGTAGCGTACTAAAATATCACGCCAGGATAGAAAATAAAATAGCTCTCGGTAGCGCCATAGGTCTTTCCAATACTGCTGCTCTGTTTGTCCAGCTTCAATGATTAACTCTGGCTTTGACGTAATTTTCTGACTACTCATAATAATTTTGATTAAAAACCATTGCTTTTAAGCATTAATGGACAAACTGAAAATCTTTGATACTGTGATAATTGAGTACCTTTGCCTGTCTGCGAGTAAATTCTCCCACGGAGGGGTTGCCTTGAGGATCGATCGCTCCTGTTACTTGCTGCCAAAGTTCTTGTGGCGCTACTGAAACTCTATAGGTGCGTTCCTCCAACTTGCAGACGTGATACCATTTTGTTTGTTGGCATTCTTCGCACCAAAAGGCTTCTAACCACTCTCCTTCCAGAGAGACTGTGGTTTTATTTGCTACTAGCAACAATGCGCTGCGGCGACTCATACCCCGCTGCTGCAACTGTCCTGCTCGGTCAGCAAACAATTGATATTTTTGACTCCTACTTTCCAGGTAGCTGTTATGAATTGGACAATAGATTGCTCGTCGTTTTGAACGTTTCCGATTTCGGTCACACCTTCTCTGCAATTCGACCTCCCACTTAAATAAATAGACAAAAAATTCTGGAAGGTTTCGTTGGAGGAACTGAGATCAAAAAGACCATCGAAGCTCATCTCCTATAGTTAAAAACTAAATACTATTTAATTGAAGTATGCTGATTGACCAAGATTGTGAAATCAGGAGTTTATTTTTTGCTATGTGATGACAAGTTAAACTTGTGAAATAGCATATCACCTAAATTTTTTATCCAATTGGTTATTAATGGCTTGTCAATCTGTCTTAAAGCATAACATAGTATCGTGCCTTTATATTATCTTAATCAACTTCATTACAATTGGAACATAAAACATTTTTTGGCATGATTTTTAGCAGTATCAGCATGAAAATAAGTAAGACTAATAAATTTTCTATCATATATAAGCCTAACTGCTAACTATGTTTTATAGCTCTGCCATTGCATTTGCTAGTTAGCTCGATACCTTGCTTATTCCCTGCTAATTGACGCATTAATTAATCCAACCCTCCAAAAACTAAATTTTGCTGAAATATGTCAGAGTTTGAGAACTTATTCTTCAAGAAAATTTTAATTAAGCACAATTAATAGCTGGGTATCACCTTAAAGAATAAACGATTGATTGGCTCAAATTCATGAAAACTTTAGAAGATAAAGACTTTACTTGAGTTGACAAATCAGGGAACTCCAAAAAATAAATTATTCCAGTTAATGTGTTGACTGTTGAGTGTTAACCGTCTTGAATAACATTTGATGGTGCCAAGGTTTGAATCTCAATCAAGTCTTGCCGAACTCAAAAGATGGCAGCAAGTATTTATCATCCAAGGGCAAACTTAGACTGATACTAAATTTGGTTATGATGTATTGTTTGAAATTTTGGCCGCAGCTTTGTAATCCAAAATTCCAAACTTGTACTGAGCCTGTCGAAGTATCTCAAATCCCAAATTCGTATCACCCTGTTCATAGGATTTCACTCTCAGCAGAGGCAGGAGCCAAGGAGAATACTTTGTATCCTATATGTTTCCGGATTGGTATAAGGCTAAAAGTCTTTAGAGCCTACACCAATCTGTGTTGATAATTTTTCAAAGAACTATTTTGTAGGGCTTTGAGACATAGCGATCGCATCATCTGATGAAATTGCTTGCCGCAGGACATCAAGGTATTGTTGAGAAATAATTTTAGGTGTGAAATGGGATCGCAGATACTGACGACCTGCTTTGCCCATACGCTCTCCCAACTGGCGATCGCGACTGAGTAAGCGAATGAATTGAGCTAAAGCATGGCTGTCTCCATTCTCAAATGTGCCACCACACTCAGCTTCGGCAATAAATTCTCTCAA
The DNA here is from genome assembly GCF_014222165.1 of Nostoc sp. 2RC. Lineage (NCBI taxonomy): Bacteria > Bacillati > Cyanobacteriota > Cyanophyceae > Nostocales > Nostocaceae > Nostoc > Nostoc sp. 2RC. The sequence continues at coordinate 12,666 of NZ_JACKZU010000009.1, read as the reverse complement.
GTATGAATACTGCGAACAAATCACCGCTATCGGTCTTCCTGATGCTAAAGCTGAGTAAAGCTTGCTCGGAACCACTAAACTCTCGCTCGATGCATCCACACTCACCAATGAGAGATCGCAAGCAGTTAATGAATAAGGAAGTACCTGCTTGTCTTGATATGGCAGAAATGTAAAATTCAACAGTCCTAATTCATGCACTTGTTGAATCAATTCATCGCGTTTAGCTCCACCACCAATGCAGACAAACTGAATTGGTTCATCTTGCAGTTCTTGAGCGGCTTGGAGGATAGTTGCCATATCATGGCAGCGTCCCATATTTCCAGAGTAGAGTACGGTAAATTTATCTACTAAGTTGTGCTTCAGGGCAAACCAATTGTCTTCTTTGGGAATTGGCACAATTAATTCCGGGTTTGCCCAACTGTGGATGACTGAAATTTTATCAGCTACTTGCGGGCAGTTTGCCAATACTTTCTCTTTCATGGCTGGACTGAGAACCACAATTCCCTTGGCGTTTTGCCAAACCAATCTGTTAGTGGCACGCCATAACTTTGCTAGCCAGTGATGCTTTGAGATCACTCCTAGAGCGATGGCAATATCGGGATACAGATCGTAGATAATGCAAACATAGGGAAGTCGAAACAACAAGTGAGCCAGATATCCCACTATCGGCAAAAATGGAGGAGCTGTAGTTACCAACAATACATTACTCCGCCGCCAAGCCCTCAGTAGATACAGCACAGCACGTAAGGTATATAAGACACCATTAATAGCTTTACCACGAATTCGCCCAGGCCAAAGTTGGGCTGTGCGCGATCGCTGGACTCGGATTCTACCTAGACGTTCAACTGGTAAAGCTGGTGTATGGGAATCAAAGGCATATCCTGGCTGACTCGTAAAAACCTCAACATCCACTCCTTGCTGTCCTAACTGTTTTACTAATTCCTCAATTAGCTGTCCTGTAGGTGCATAGTCTGGTGGAAAAAACTGCGTTATAGCAGACAATTTGATTGATTGTTGAGTGTTTAAAGAATAGTCATTTTTAACATCTATCCGTGTAGAAATGGATTGCAAAAACTTTTCATTAATCCATTTATTTAGTCTCATCTGTTGTTTCCTGTTATACAAATTTTCTTCAATACGCTATTGAACTGCTCAAGCCATTAATTACACAACAAAGACTTGTCTATTTTCACAAATATTTTATGTTTGCCTAAAGCAAGTTAATTAATTTACTGGTATACATAGAGTCTTTTAAAAATCGCACACATAGTATATATGCTAGATAGAAGCATAAGGTAACTCCAAAAAATAAACAATAGCTTCGGGTCATTGACCGTTGACTGTGAACTGTTAACGATCGATAGTCAACAGTAGCAATCGAATATTTTTTTACTTGAAAGTTCCTAACTATGCCACTTCAGCATATAAGTGGATATTTATACTCTTTTAATTTGTATACGCGACTTTTCGGGACAAGGGAACACAACTAAAAGCGAAAGTCTAAAGAGCTACCATCATTTTAGACATTTACAGGCTTTTAAACCAACTTTATTTGATGTCTAAAAAATTCTCACAGCCACTATCCACTAGTGTCGGCTGAAAAATGGTGTTGACTGAAATATTGGGAGTCTATGGTCATTGAAGTTCGGACATTTTAATTTACTTAATATTTGAGATGGAATGAGCAATATTTTTTACATAAGTAGTCTTTGGGTATTGTTTCTAATTCAATATCATATTTTACATGGAATTTCCTACAACAATACCATGAGAAAACAATGTTTAAAATTCGTCCTTCCACTTCACGAAAAATTTATTTTTTCCGAATGTAGATAAACGAAAACTTCATACAATAGTCATTCTTTTGTAAACAAATTTTGATATCTAAAAAATTCATATCTATTAAGTTGTGATTAGCTACTTTTGTGATGTTGGTAATAAATCAAGTATCAGTTTTCTACGCAGAAGCAATCTTAAAACTTAATAAAGTATTAAATTTTACCTAATTAGCGGTTAATAAAAGTTTTGAGAAGTGAGAATTCACCTAGTGATATTGAAATTACTCTAGCTACGATTGATGTAAAAGATTTATCATCTGACCGATACAAAAGTCTCAGGTCATCAGAGATTGATTATGATTTTCAGTATTGATATCGAATAAAAAAATGTATACTTAAAAACAAAGACTTTATCATCCTTAGTGACTCTGGTAAAATTTCAGAGAGTAAACAGACTAGAATCATAACAGTTCACACTAAGTAAGAGTTATCATCATACAAGTTAAAAGCTAACTCAAAGGATACATTAATACTTAGAAACCATCGAAATCTCGATTTTTGCCGCCCTTGATGCATCATACTAAATAACTTTGCTAATCTGGTGGCTAGTAATAAACCTTTGTATGGTTATTTACTTAACCGGTAAATACTGAAGTTATTACAGACATTTTTTGTAGCGTAATTAATAAGTATTTTTAAATAGATGGAGAATCATTCTTCCCAATCGTCAAATTCTGACGAGAATCGGAACTCTCTACCACCATTTCTTCAGTCTCAACCTTTGCCGTGGTCACAAGAGCAAGGAAATGATTCGAGTTCCGGACAATTCCTCAGTATTTTACAGAGACGAGCGCTGGTAATTGCAGGAGTAAGTATTACTCTGATGACAGTTGTAGTTATCAACTTGATACTAAACCGCGAGTTACCGATATATGAAGGCAATTTTCGCTTGTTAGTGGAACCTGTAAATGATGACTCTAAAGTAGTGGATATTGTCAAAGACCCCAATGTAACCAAATCTGGTTTAGATTATGACAGTCAAATTGAGGTTCTCAAAAGCCCTGAATTAATGGGAGAAATTCTCAAGAACCTCAAAACTATCTATCAAGATATCAACTATAATTCCCTGATGGCAAATTTCACGATTTCTCGGTTAGCTCAAACCAAGATCATTGAAGTTCGTTATCGAAGTCACAATGCAAACCAAGTTAAAACTGTACTCGACCAAATTGCTGAAGATTATATAGAATACAGCCGTGAAAGGCGGCAAACCAAGCTACGCCAAGGAATTCAGTTTGTTGAAAAACAACTACCATCGATCCAAAATCGAGTTGATGAGCTTCAGAAAGAACTGCAAACTTTCCGGCAAAAGTACGATTTTTTTGACCCACAAATTCAGTCAGAACAAGTTGTTAATCGCATCAGTAGCTTGTCTGAGGAAAGACAAGTGGTGAATCAGCAATTGGCACAAGCCCGTGCCAATTTATCTGTTCTACAGAAAAAAGATGGTCAGGTGGCAACCCTCAAGGATGCTGCGTTGTATCAACAGTTACTAGCTCAATTACAGGAATTAGACGTTAAAATTGCTACCGAATCAACTCGTTTGCAAGATACTAACCCAACCATCCAAACATTGAAGCAGCAACGATCAAGGTTGGTACCTTTGCTCAATCAGGAAGCACGACGCTTTCTAAGTACAAAAGTGTCAGAGTTAACAACTCAACTCAAAACTCTAGAAGTGCAAAGCCAAGAGCTAGCTAAAGCAGAGCAGAAACTCGAACGACAACGCAAGCAATGGCCAATTTTGGCACGACAATACACCGAACTACAGCGAAACTTAGAAGTGGCAACTGAGAGTTTGAATCGTTTTTTATCTACTCGCGAAAACCTGCAAATTCAGATATCTCAGACAGAACTTGGTTGGCAGTTACTAGAAGCACCAAGTAAGCCAAAGTTTCCAATCTCTGATTCGAGTTTGAAACGTTATTTAATACCAGGAATAGTTGGGAGCATAGCTTTAGGAGTTGGTGTCGCCATATTGTTGGAAAAGCTGGATAAGACATACCATAGCTCTCAGACACTAAAGGAAGAAGTTAAACTACCGTTGTTAGGAAATATTCCATTTGAAAAACAAGTCGAAAGCACTCAAAACTATCCACCCACATGGAAAGTTCCCATTCTTAAAAGTGTTTCTGGCTTGAATATATTTAGAAAAAAAGACCAGGAAGATAGCAGTTATTCGGCAAAATTTTTAGAAGCTTTGCGGGTGCTGTATACAAATGTGCAATTGGTTAGTGGTGATCGCTCCATTACTTCTCTAACTATTACCTCAGCTATGGAAGGCGATGGGAAATCCACTATCGCCTTCCATCTAGCTAAAGTAGCTACAGAAATGGGGCAACGAGTACTACTTGTAGATGCTAATTTACGCCAACCCAACATTCACAACTTATCAAATCTGAATAACTCACGGGGATTAAGCAATTTAATCTTGACAAACGTCGCCATGAACGAGGCGATTCGACAGTTACCTTCTATGAATGAACTATCTGTAATCACTGCTGGTTCGATACCGCCAGATCCGACAAAACTACTTTCATCTGAACAGATGAAGCGATTAATGATGAATTTCCATCATACCTTTGACTTGGTAATTTATGACGCTCCCCCTGTGTTAGAACTAGCAGATGTTAGCTTACTTGCACCCCATACTGATGGCATATTATTAGTGGTGAGAATTGATAAAACCGACTCATCAATGCTCCAGCGAACTTTAGAGCATCTCAAGACTTACCGGATGAATGTTTTAGGTATGGTTAGTAACGGTAACAAGAGCAATAATCGGTGTTAATTGTTGACTGTTGACTGTTGACTGTCAACCGTTAACAGTTAACACATAATAAATATTTCAAAAATTATTTGGGATTGCTATAGAAAACTAAGTAAATCTTTAATGTTCATCAGTCTGTAGTTTGATAAAAATGTGACTTAATTTCAGCAAATTTACAACTATAGATACATATAAATAAACACAGAGGATTTCTCATCTGTGTTTATTCTAAGCTGAATTTTTAATTTCTAATTTTCATCCCGTCCGTGAACTTGAGCAGGAGGGCTTGTTGCCTCAACAGCAGTGAATGGTTCTAGAATTTTGTATGTGTGGGTAGCTCCTTTTGGTACTACCCAAGAATTCCCCGGCTCTAGTAAGATATTTTGCCCTTCAATGTGCAATTCTGCACGTCCATTGATTACATAACCAACAGTTTCATATTCGCGTGCTGTTGGTTCTTTAGGTTCATTGGGTTGTTCATTTTCCCACAAACGCATGGAAATATTTTTACCAGATGCTAGATATTTTTGACCAAGTTGACCTTTAGGAGAATAAGCAGAATCTATTTTTGTAACTGTTTTATCAGGCATGTTTTCTCCTTTCAATAATGTATGGTTTTTCTATTTGATTTGTGAATTTATTAATTAGGCAATAGACAATTTTTTATTGCCTATTGCCTATTTTGCCTGTTACCTGAGGTATAGATAATTTGTTGGCACAATCAAATCAGATTGATATGAGAATCAAAAATTAGAATCCAAACTTGCTAAAATTCTAATCTCTGTTTCTGACTGGCGTGTTAGGAGGATATTGATAATAACCTTCTGTATCTCTCTCTAATCGGTTAGTTTTGTCTGCGGCTCTATTTTTTGTGCCATCAAAAAACTCTCTTGTAGCTCTAGGAGTTTGTTCATCCAAGTTTAACTTTTGACGGACATTATCAACAGCACCTTTTAAATTGTTTTGGGCATTTCTGATTTGGGTATCGTTTCTAAGTTCACCTCGATTGTCTGGTATGCCTTTATAATAAGTGCCCTCTGGGGTTACCACATCAGCGCGGGCTGCATTATCGTAACTAAAAGCTTGGCCAAATAAAAACATAAATCCTACCAGAAAAACCACAATTATCTGACGGATACGAAAATTTTTGACCACAGAAATCAGTCTATTCATAATAATCCTCAATTACATTGATGTTGGAGTAAATTCACAAAATTGAATGCTTATTTCCCATTCAATATTTGGCAGCAACTTGCATTGAGTTAGCTTGCTTTAAAGAGGTCGAACCTCTATTTCTGTATTTGCAGATTATTCCGAGAACGATAATTTCCAGAACATCTGTTTTACTAGAAAAGCACAGAGATGCTTCTCTACTAAAAATTATTTACATCGATACAGCAGCACCCGTAGTTGGTTTCGGAGGCTGAATTTGAGAGGCTGTCCGCACCCGATACAACTCTATTAGTCGCTGTTCGTATTTCAATAAATCTTGGTAAATTTCTTTAAAAATAGCAGTTGCTACTGGGTCGGTGAACATTGCACACAAATTGCCAATATCGCCAATACCTGTTTGCACATCTCCCAAAGCAGAACGTAATTGATAGATGTCGTCACTGCCTGTGAGGGCACTTTTGACTTTTGCATACTGATTGGCGACATTTGCTCCTAAAGAAGTTTTTTCACCTAATGCTTGAAGATATGTTTCTAGTTTTTGAATATGGCGTTGTTTGTTGCCAATAATATCTTGAAAAACTAGTTTTATTTCAGCATCAGATTCTTTTTCTGTATATTTTTCTAATGCTTCTAAGGAATAACGTTCTCCTGCAAGGGCAGTATTTAAACCTCTACCAATTTCACCTTTTGTGGAGCCGCCCCAAGCATCAGCTAGTTTCCACCATTGGGCAGTTGTATCTTTTTCCTCTGGCAATGCCACATCTTTGCCACCATAACCCAAGCGACTCAAAATAGCTGTGGTGAAAATTGCCAAGTCTCCAGGTTCGCGAGATGTAATTAAATTTCCATCGACTATTAAAGGTTCATCTGAATAATTTGCCCCTGCATTAGCGATGTCTTTGCTAATAGCAGTAAAACCAGTAATTTGTTTACCTTTTATTAAGTCGCCTTCAATCAAAACTTGTGGCCCGTGGCAAACCGCAGCAACTAATTTTCCTTGTTGTACAGCTTCTTGTACAAAGCGTACTGTATTCGGGTTGCGTCGCATTCTATCAGGAGCCATACCGCCGGGAATCACTACTGCATCGAATTCGCCTGCGATCGCCTCTGTTGTTGTACCATCAGCTTGGACGCTGAGTTTACCGCGTTTACCTTTGTATTTTTCATTCATCCGGGAACCAAGGACTACTACATCCATTCCGGCTTGTTTTAGTCCATTATAAGGAACCGAAAATTCTACATCCTCTACTCCTTGTTCAATGAGGATAGCAACTTTTTTATTACCAAAATGATTGTTATTTTGAGTCATAGTATGGTATTAACTGTTTATTTCTAGCATTTAACTAGCTAGTGTTTTCATTGAGAAGAACAATTAAAAAATTAGGTTTTTTTCTCATCAAAAATTGCTTGAAATTGTCTGTTATGCAGGGACTTACCCTGTTGGTGAAGTAGCAAACAATTCTTCATAATCGTGAGACAAATGGGCATGAAAAGCAGCAAATGTTTCTGGTTCAATTGTATTTTGCAACACTGCAAATACAGCACGGACATGAATTGCAGTGGTAGTTGGTTCTATATTTTCTTTTTGACTCGCACGAACAATAAATTCTTGCAAATTAAAAGAACGATCGCCATTTGCTTTCTGTCCCCGCAAATAATCGCCTAATTGTTGAGGTAAGTTTGCTGCTAACTTTTCCGCTTCATCACTAGCTATCCGTTCTTTAATAGTTTCTAATGTGGCACGGGTAGCGCGTTCTGCTTCTTCGCGAGAATCTGATTGAGCCAGGGTTTGCACGTGTGTAATAAACTCGTTGTACTCCACCTTCTACCTCCGCTGTGCAAAATCATTGAATGCATTATTTAACATTCAGGAAGTCAAGTAGGTCAACATAGAAAGACGTAAAATATAGGCTTAGCAATTACTAAGCTTCACTGCGTTTCATTTCTAGTGACATTTCACGTTTAATTAAGTTGAGCTACTTAACAACATTAAAATGAGTAAATAAAATTCTATTTTTGGCTAATAAAAAATAGTTACGAGCGAGAAGTTGACTATCGAATAATTTCGGTTTGATAACTCCTAACTCATAACTAATAACTTCAACTACAAGTTGCTTGACCATGAATTGATACTTCTAATTTACGCTGCGATCGCTAGTTTAGCTTCGTACCAAGGGGATAGATTATTTTATGACTAAAGCCATACATCTTTAGTAAGAGAAGTTTGTCAGCAGAAAACGTTACTGTAAGAATGCAGAAAATAGCTACTAAATATGGCAGAAAAAAATCACAATGACGAAATCAAAACTGATGATTTACCGCAAGAAATTACTGAATCTTACGGTACTGGTGTGAAGGACTTGCCAGGATACAATATTGGTGGGCGATCGCTGCGAGATGAAAGACGCCAGTACACAGAAACTAGCCCCGAACTCACAGGTGGCGATGTTGACGCTTATTGGGAAGATGCAGATGCAGTGGGAGATGAAGCTGTTGGCGGTACTGTTGCCACTCCCGATCAAAATGTCACTGAAGATATAGAAGCAGCAGTGGGTTTGGAAATGGACGATTTCGCTTTTCTGCGTACCAACGACATTTTAGAGGAACGTGACGACCGTCGTTGGGAGTTAGATCCCATGTCTTCGGAAGATTATCAACAACGGCGGGAATAGGTTGTTGAGTGTTGAGTGTTGACTGGTGACTGGCGTAGACAAGGGAGACAAGGAGAGAAATTCTAACAATTCTTTCCCTTTGTCCCCCTGTCCCCATAGGTGTCAACTTAAGCCTTGGTGAATAAAATCGCAGCTACACAAACAAAGCGCACCTTTCCTACGGAACGCTACGCGGACGTAGGCTAAGAGAATTTAACCCGCGCAGGCGGGTTTTGCCTGTGTAGACGCGGTTTCTAAGGGCCTGTTTGGCTTATTCTTGTTGCACATCAATCCAGATACTACCTTCTTCCACACGAATTGGGAAAATTGGCAGTGGTTTTTCTTGGGAAACCAACGATAGTACTTTACCTACGCCAGGTGGCCAGGGACACCAATTTTTCACTTCACCGGTATTTAGGTCAAAACTACTGCGATGGAAAGAGCAAACGATCGCTTTATCTTCAGTGATTTTTGCATTTTTCAAAGGCAATTTTAAGTGAGGGCAGGTGTTTTCTACAGCATAAAGTTGATTTTCGTGATTTAAAAGTAGGATTTTTCGGTTACCAACTTTTACCACTTGTCGCGCACCTGGCGATAGTTCTTCCACAGCAAGTACTTTAGTCCAACTCATTAGGTTCTCCTTTCCTAACAGATCTGCTTTTAGTTTCTCGCAATTGTGACCAGTGCGATCGCTTTTTAGGGTTGAGGAGGCAGGAGTGGAGAGTCAGAACAAAACTTAAACCCAAGGTTTTCATTCACAGCATAAGCTGTATCTGGATAATCGCTAAATACGCCATCAATACCTAATTTTAAAAATAGCTCATATTCTCCTTGGGGATTTCCTAGAAAATCCAATGGCAAAAAGTAGTCTTCGTTACGGAAAGTCCAGGCATGAACTAGTAAACCACATGCATGAGCATCAATGTTTAAAGATGTTGGTGAGAGCAATTTACCAGTGCTATCTCTAGAAACTAAGAGATTTTTATGAATTCCGATGGCCTGTGCATATTTAGCAATTTCTTCTAAACCTGAAGTCGTGACTAAATCTATATAGGTACTATTATTGCCACTAATTACAAAATCATAGGGTTTACCAGTATTATTCAGCAATTGCACCAAAGGTAAATCAGTTTTTGTAGATAAATTTTGTAAATTACTTACTTCAAAAGATTGAATGAAAACAGGGGCATTAGCTCCTTGATAACCATTTGCTGTTAACGTTGCTAATAAGGATTTTTCTAAGGGTAACCCAATGGATTTAAAATATGTCGGGTGCTTAGTTTCCGGATAAATTCCAATGTGACGATTAATTTCACAGCTTTTATTTTTAGCTAAATCAATGATTTCTTGGAAGGTGGGAATTTCAAACAATCCATCATAAAGAATATTTTGTGGACGAAGTTGGGGAATTCGTTCTTTAGCCCGTAGAGTTTTCAGTTCTGCAAGGGTAAAGTCTTCGGTAAACCAACCTGTTTTTAATTCTCCATCTATTATTTTGCTGGTTTGACGGCCTGCAAATTCTCTGTGTCTAGCAACATCAGTAGTTTGAGAAATTTCATTTTCGTGACGAGCAATTAAAACACCGTCTTTTGTCGAAACTAAATCTGGTTCAATATAGTCAGCGCCCAGTGCGATCGCTAATTCATAAGCAGCTAAAGTATGTTCTGGACGATAGCCACTAGCACCTCGGTGTGCAATAATAATCGGGGTTTTACCTGTGAATTTTTTAGTCACATCTGGAAACGCAAAATTTATTTTTTACTAACAAATCGATAAATTTTCACATATCGCCAATTTTTTTCATCTTCTAAAGTATACAATTCGCTCATTTCCTTTTTAAATTCATCCTTCAATTTCCAATAAAATTCGCGATTCACTATTAAAAATACTGTCTTGGCATTATTGGTAGCAGTCTGAATTTTCTCTCCTAAATTTTTTCCTTTAACTGTTTCGAGAATATATTGCGGTATATATAAAGTCGATGAATCTCCATAATATTTGAATAATCTAATCTGCCCCAAAAGTAATACAGATTTTGCAGATGCATCTCGGTTTTTTACTAAATACTCAACTGCCCCGCGATAGTCATCTTTTCCATATATAGGATTGAAATAGTAATTAAAATTAGAATAAATATTCATAACTACCAAAAAAACAGTAGCTATTTTGGCAAATTTCGATAACACATCAAGTTGACTTTGACCTTGAGTATCTGCTTGGTAGTTATGTAAAAATGCTGACGGTATCAAAATAAAAAGTGGAAGACATAGGTAAAAAGAATGACGTGGTAGCCAGTTAATTTTAGTTACTAGAGCAAATACTAAATTCAGTAAAAATGATATGACTAAAATCCATGCAAATAAATAATCAGCACGTTGATGTTTTCTAGTTTTTAACTGACTCAATAAACTTTTGACTAAAGCTGTAAAAATTACAGTAATCACAATAAAAAAGATTAGTAAATGCGGCCAGTAACCAAGTAAAATTTCTATTTTATTATCACCGCGTAATTCTTCCAGTGGCGCTGCATAGGATGTCCCAACTAACGTACCGTAGATCACAAACATAATATTCTGAATTATTGGTAATCCAGTACGAGTTACTGCTGTAGCTGTTGGATCTGATGCAGCAGGGGAAAATAAATAAAACCAAAGCATTGGTGAGGAAAAAATCACTGAAGGGATCAACCATCTCAACCATTCTTTGAAATTTCTATAAACGATAGCATGAGCTATATAAAGTGCTGATGTGAACATTAATGTTAAGACACTGCCAAAGGTTGCTATGGCAGAAAAAATCCCGAAAAGCACTTGGAAAATAATCTTGTTATTTGTCTCAGTGTTGAGAGATTTACTAAAAAAATATATCTGAAAAGCAGCAATAAATATTAACAATGAATATGGTCTAGCATCTTGGCTATAAAATACGCTGAAAGAACTCACAGCTAAAATTAAAGAAGACCAAAATGCATGTTTTTTGCCATAAATATTTAGGCAAGTAAAGTATACAATAATTACTGAACCTACTCCAAATAAAGCTGATAGGGATCTAATGGCAAATTCACTTTCACCAAATAGTGAACGCCAAAGAAACAATAGTAAGTAGTAAAGAGTTTGGTATTTATCACCAGCTTCTCGATTTTGGATTTTATAAAAATTTTCTTGTAAGCTTGTGGCATCAGATAACGCTAAACTCCAACCTTCATCAAACCAAAGACTTTGATTCTGTAATAAAAAGAAACGGCTAAAAATACTAATTGTAATAACCGTAAAAAATATTAAATAATATTTGTACTGTTTCATGTTTATCTCCAAAACATTAATATACCCAAAATCTAATTTTACAACTATCAAAATTCCATCTAGACTTGCCTAAGACATTAAAACAAATATCTCTAATTTGGAAAAGAGTTATTTGAACTATGGAAAACCTTATCACACTAAGGAGTACTTTTTTGTGTTAATTCTGTGTTAATTCTTTTGTGAAATAAAATTACCGATCATCAAATGAAACTCAAAATTGCTTTAATTTAGACTATTGTAAGCATTTCTTAGATGGCCCTAAACCTTTAAAATCTTTAGCAGATAACTAGGTATATTGCCATGAGTGAAAATACAGAAACAATTTTCAGTAAAATCATTAGTCGAGAAATTCCCGCTGATATTGTTTACGAGGATAATTTGGCGTTGGCATTTAAAGACATTCATCCCCAAGCGCCTACTCACATCCTCGTGATTCCCAAAAAACCCATTGCCACGTTAGCCGATACTGAATCTCAGGATCATGCACTGTTGGGGCATCTTTTATTAACTGCCAAACGCGTTGCGGAACAGGCTGGACTGAAAAATGGTTATCGAGTTGTCATCAATACTGGTGATGATGGCGGGCAAACGGTTTACCACCTACATTTACATATCTTGGGAGGACGGCAGTTAGATTGGCCTCCTGGTTGACATAACTATTAGATGAATTGCACTTGCAAGTGCAATTCATCTTCTAAACAAATCAGTTTTATAATTAATACTTATTTAAACGTTCTTTACAAATCTTAATTTTCAGCTTACTGTAGTAAACATAGGTAAGTAAGTTTGCTTACTGAAATCATAAAACCATTAACCGCAATCATAAAACAATGACAGCAACCATTCAACGTCGCGAAAGCGCCAACGTATGGGGTCGCTTCGCCAACTGGATAACCAGCACCAACAACCGCTTATACATAGGTTGGTTCGGC
>NZ_JACKZU010000099.1:0-22921 GCF_014222165.1 Nostoc sp. 2RC | reverse complement strand
AATAAATGTAGGGTGTGTTATGCCGTAGGCTAACGCACCTCTGTAGACTGTACTATAGCAATTGAGGTGCGTTACGCTTTGCGATAACGCACCCTACCATTGTTTTATGTTTAATTAAGTTGACCTACTTAGCACAAATATAGATGGTGCGTTGTCGTAAAACGCAACGCACCTTACTACAAAAGAAACATTAGTCACTCCAGAACATACCGGACTGACTAAAATATGTTGATTAGTCACTCCAGAACGTGCCGGACTTACTAAAACATGTTGATTAGTCACTCCAGAACATGCCGGACTTACTAAAACATGTTGATTAATAAATTAACAACAAATTTATTGAAGAAGACTTATTGTTTATTTATCATTCAATGACTTTGTATAAATAACAAATGAATTTTTCGAGAACAGTTTTAGTATTACTTATATAAAAACAAAAATTTCGGGAAAAACATATCCATGTATAAACTCAACTTAAGTTGTTTTAGCTTCGAGTTCTTGTGGACTTATTGAAGAATGAGTTTTTGTAGAAAAGGATCTGAAAGTTTGTGAATGGATGTTGCAAGTCGTCAAAGTAGGATGGCGATCGCACTTATAATTAATTTTTAAAAGTAGGGTGCGTTGTCACGCACTGCAACGCACCAGCTAAAGACTCAGAGTTGTAAAGAAGGGCTGACAAGATGTCCAACCCACAAGTAGTAATTAATTTCTTCAAAGTCTCTTAATCAAGCCCAAATCCGACCCCGGCGGAAAGGTTTGCGTTCTTTGTCTGAATTGGCTTGTGCTTTTAACATTTCTTGCCACCAGAAACCGTAATCTTCTAAACCAGTGGCTAACAAATGAGATTCAACTTGTTTGGGAATTCCTTCTGGTTGTTTTTTTGGAGTTGGTTCTGAGTTTTCTGGGGTTTGCTGCTTCTTAGCCATGATAATTCACTCTCCTGATTTGATTTTTTAGATTACTCGGATCGACTTGATCTTATTTAAAATCAAAATATTAATTCATATCATAATATAGTTTCACATGCTCAATTGCCCGTCCATAAAAATTGTGTTCGGGAATGCCTACTGTCAAAGATTTAATAGGCTGATGGCGATAATAAGCATGAATTTTCTTAGTCATCTCATTACCGAGATTATCGACAAAGCTATTGGGGTCATGGACATAATCAAAATAGAGAATATTACTTTCATTCGCTTCACTAAAACCTACTTGAAAAACTGCACATTGCTGTAGTAGCGGTAAAGCACGAGGTGGTAAGAGTGGGATTATTCGATCGCGAATATGAAACTGCTGCAACTCATCTTGACTGATGATTGGATAAACCTCTATTTCGCTTTCACCATTGAAAAATAAATCAAAACCTACTTGCAGTTGATCATTAACTAAAAATGCCCGCAATGTTGGACTATCACCACACAAAGCAATGGCTGTTTCTACTTTTTCCGGAGCATTTTTGAGCCAAATATACAGCTTTAGACGCGACTCAGTAATTACTGTACGGGCATCTATGGCAACAGCCATCAAAACAATACCTTGAAAGTCAGAAATAGTACCAAAAAATTGCTGAATATGGTGATAATTGAGCTTAACTTCTGGTCGGCTTTCCACTTGACGAAAAAAGTTAAGGGCGGTTTGTAGTTGTTGTTGTGGATTATAAAGCAGTTGAGCTTCTTCTAGTGAAGGAAATCTCAAACAGAACCGAGCCGGATATATTTCATCTTTATCTACATTAGAAAGAATGTAAAATAAACCTCTTTTTTTAGCCTCTACTTCTACAAAATCTTCAAACAGCTTAAGGGGATATAAGTCTTCGTAAATATCAAACGCAAGTTTATGTTTACCAATGTATTCTAAGTACCGTTCGCTATTAGTTTGAATCGGATTAGATGTCACCATAACTTTGATTTTTATTGAAGTTTTTGTTACTTAATTTTTGATTTTTTGATATACATTACTTTTTAAAGTAGTACAGCTTCACTTTTTCAATAGAGCTAGCGTACAAGTCTTTTTCAGAAACACCAACTAGTACATGTTTGACGGGTTGATGGCGGTAATAGGCATGGACTTTTTTTGCCATTTCATTACCAAGATTATCGATAAAGGTATTGGAATCGCGAACAAAATCGAAATAAAGAATATTACTTTTATTGGCAGGACTAAAGCCGATTTGCAAGACTTCACACTGCTTTAGTAGTGGTAAAGCACGGGGAGGTAAAAGTGGTAATATCCTACTTTGGATATCAGCTCGTTGCAACTCTTCTTGATAAATAGTTGGATAAACCTCGATTTCACTGCGTCCATCTAAATAAAAGTCAAAACCTACTAATAAATCATTGTTGATTAAGAATGCTCGTAATGTTGGACTATCACCACACAAAGCAATGGCAGATTCTATTTTGTCAGGGGCATCATGCAGGTGAATAAACAATTTTAAACGGGATTCACTAATTTCTGTCTGTGCATCTACACCCACAGCAATAAAATAAATCCCTCGAAAATCAGGATTTTTCCCAAAAAACTTTTCAATCAGATGATAATTAACCTTGACTTCTGCTCGACCTTCTACTTTGCGAAAAAAGTCAAAAGCTGCTTCAAGTTGCTGTTGGGGGTTGTGAAGCAATTGCAAATCGTCTTGTGTAGGAAAGAAAAGAGCAAACCGAGCCGGAGACAATTCATCTTTAGTTACATTACAACCACAGCGAAACATACCTCCTTGCCTACCCTCTACTTGTACAAAATCCTCAAAAAGTTTAACGGGATATAGGTCTTCGTAAATGTCAAAGGCACGTTTATGTTTACCAATGTATTCTAAATAAGGTTCGCTATCAACTTGAATCGGTTTATAAGTTACCATAATTTATTTTTTTACCCTGCCGATATGTATAAGCTTGGGTAATCATTACCCACCCTAGAAAATATTTTTTTAGAATCAAATATTTAGTGAAGGACTTACAGCACTTTGCAATTAAACAAACCACACATCTCAATATGATAAATCTTGTGGGGTGGGCATCCTGCCCGCCCTTATTTAGGGAACTCAAAAAAATAAATTATCCAATATTGTGGGGTGAATATGTTGTTTTTCCTATGGACTGGGCGGGCGAGACGCCCACCCCACAAGAGAGAATTGGATATTTTTTATTTGTCAGTGCTTTATCTAATTTAGATGAGATGTCCTGTAAATCCATTTATTCATTTGCTAGTTTTACAGAATTAAATTCATAATTCTGACTCCTGAATTCTGACTCCTGACTCCTGACTCCTGACTCCTGACTCCTGACTCCTGACTCCTGACTCCTGACTCCTGACTCCTGACTCCTGAATTCTGACTCCTGAATTCACCAACCACCACATCCATAGCCAGATTGAGAACAAGCACTGTAATTAAAGGCTGGAGGATCGTTATAGTTAGCTCCGTGTAATAAATCCATGCGAATGTGAACCAAATCTTCTACTGTGCCATTAATGACATCCACGGAACGGTGGGGATAAATGATATCCGGTCTTTTCACTGGAGGAGCAAGTTTTGGTAATCTCATAGTTGTCCAAAGTTAATATTTGCTTGATAAATAATCTAGCTTATTTGGGTGCAGCCCAAGAACGCACTTCGCCCAAGGTGACAGGCATGATCTCGCGTACATCAATAGTAAAACGGAAAATTTTTCTTGCCCGACGGCTACTTTCTGGGTCAAAAAACTTCAATTTCACGTCCCAACAGTTGCTATCATACCGACAGTAAGCGCTTTTATATACTTCAATGCTGTCGAGTTCCAAACCCGCCACCACTGCTTCTTTAAAGGTAGAAGCTGCTTGAAAAGCGTTAGTAGCTGCAAAATTCAGCGCCCTATCTCTGTCTGTTTGCCCCCAGTTTCGCAAGTCGTAGTAGATGCGGTTCAAGAAACTAGTTAAAGTCCTTTGTACTCTTGCTCTTTGGATTTCTAGTGTTTCACCTTCTGTTGCTAACGTCTCTAAAGCAGCATCCACCAAGCTATTAATTTTCCAACCATACATCCCCCGGATATTTTCTGGTTCAATTACTGGAACAATTTGCCCAGAAAATAGCTGAACTGTTCTATTTGTCAATCTTGCTGGGATACTTGCCCGTTCGATGTAATTATTGCTGTCTTCTGGTTCTATTTGTCCGGCTAACAGCAATTGTAAGATTTCATAAACATCATCAGCAAAAGCTTCAATGGGTTCAATGGCATAAATTGGAGTTAAGTCTAAATTCAACGTCCAAATTAGAGATTTTGCTTCTGGAGGGTTATCTGTTAGATAATCTACCACCTGACGGGCATCGTAGGGATTGGCTGGAATTACTGTGCCATCAATTGCAATTCCAGGCATTAATTGTTTAAAGGAATCTCGCCGTGCTTGGGAGCCAAAGTCATAGCCCACAGTGCCCAGTGCATAAACTAAACGACTAGTTCGGGTTTGAACGGGAACTTCGAGTTTTTGACTTGGGGTGATTTGAGAGGCTACACCTTTACTAGCTTTAATTTCTCCATAATAAACTGGCAAATTAGCAGCAGGATTTAGCAGCCACAGTTTTCTCATATCTCCTGTGGGCAGTTGTTTGGTGAAATCCCCAAACTCAATGTTTTGAAAACCTGTTTGTTGACCTGCTTTTGCTAATTCACTAATAGGATAAATATGGCAAATTAAATCCTGATTTAACTTTGCCAATTCTCGCTGCTGTTGCTCAGTTAAAGGCAGTTCTTGACTAACCAAATCTGTTATGTATAACTGACCTCCCGGACGCAACACCCGGTAGACCTCTGCTAAAACCTGAGTGAGATTTTTGGAGTATTTAATGCTTTCATTAAAAAATGCGACATCAAATACTCCATTGGGGAAGGGCAGGTAATTAAAGTCACCCACCCGAATCTGAATGCGATCGCCTAATCCCGACGCTTGTACCCGCCCTCTAGCGTCTTGGGCTTGGGTTTGGGATGAAGTAATTCCTTCGATTCTGATTCCTGGGAACTCCTGAGCAATTTGCAGCGCCGGAATTCCCGCCCCACAACCAGCATCGAGAATGTAATTCCCTGGCTTGATTCCGGCTTGTTTGGCTAAATTCAGATTGTGCGATCGCACCCAACTATCGCTAATATCTTTATTCTGGTTAAAGCGTGCCAAATTATACAATTGACGCTGCTTTTGCCAGTGGTTATCAGGGGGTGCATGAGTTTGGTTACTGGTCAAAAATTGCATATTAAATAATTAGTAAGCACTCGACCAAGTGCGGACTTCGCCCAAGGTAACAGGAATTAAATCGCTAACATCAATGGTAAAGCGGAAGACTTTTTTGGCTCGACGGTTGTTTTCTGGGTCGAAGAACTTCAATTTCACATCCCAACAATCACTGTCCTTCCGACAGAAGGGGCTTCTCTCAACGGTGATGGTATCGAGTTCCATTCCTTCCGCCACAGCTTGAGCAAAGGTTGTGGCTGCTTGGAAAGCATTGGTGGTGGCAAAATTCAAGGCGCGGTCTTGAGAAGTGGTTCCCAAATTCCGGAAATCATAATAAATCCGGTTGAGGAAGCCACCCAAGGTTCTGCGAACATTGTCTTCTTGCGATTCTCCCACTTGAGTGCCGATTGTATCTAAGGCAGCACCAATTAAGGTGTTGACTTTCCAACCATATAGCCCCCGCGTATTTTGTGGTTCAATTACCGGAATATATTGCCCAGAAAACAGTTTAACGGTGCGTCCAGTTAAAAGTCCGGGGATGCTAACGCGTTCTATATATTCTGGGTCGTCTTCTGGTTGAATTTGCCCAGAAAGCAGTTCTTGTAAAACCCCGTAGACATCTCTAGCAAAAGCTCCTTTGGGTTCAATGGCATAAATTGGAGTGAGTTCTAAGTTCAGCGTCCAAATTAAAGATTTACCTTCCGAGGGATTTTCTGCCAAATAATCAACCATTTGGCGAGCGTCGTAGGGATTTGCTGGTACTCCTGTATTATCAATGCTAATTCCAGGCATCAATTGTTTAAAGGAATCTCGTCTAGCTTCAGTCCCAAAGTCATAACCCAATGTACCTAAAGCGTAAACTAAAGTTTCAGGATTAATATCGCTAGGAGCTTGGCTAGCAGTGACAGAGGAAGCAACAGGATAAGACATAGGTTGATTTTGTGATGTTATGTAGGATTGCAAAAGGTTTTGAAAAGCGGCAAGATCGGCAGAAGTGGGTAAAGAAACATTTGCATCGGGTGTAGATGCGGCTTCAGTGGAAATTGCGTTTGGGGTTGGACTGCTAACAGAGGCTAAGGCTGGTGTTGATGCTTCCGTTGACGCAGATTCCATGACACCGTCAAACTCAGAACTCGTTACTTCTGAAGGCGATATGCTACTGTCTGCTGCTGAATGATTCATATAATTTATCGGGTATAAAGAATCGCCCTTGTTAATACCTCCGCATCCACAACCGGAGGCCGTTAAGGCTTCTTGTCCTTGTGACATTTTTCCTCCTTTGAGTTTTTCCATTGCACCAAGAATATTTAGTTTGCCGACTAAACACCGGGGGCGATCGCTTTGGTTTTTTAGTTCGCAAGGGATAGCACTTTGTAAAATAGCGTCTCTAACTTTTTGCGGGTCGGGTTTTTCTCCACGTTGCTGCTGCAAACTCAATAACAGCGCTGCAACTCCTGAGACAATGGGGGTAGCAAAGCTTGTGCCAGTCCACTCTTTAATTCCGCCTCCGGCTTTCGCCCCCAAAATATTTTCGCCTGGTGCAAGAATGCCTTGAGTTTGATATGTATCGCCCCAGTTACTAAAATCAATGGGCTGGCCGCCATCGTCCATCGCTCCCACTGCCAACACAGCCGGCAGGGCGGCGGGAACATGCAAACATTCACAGCCGTTATTGCCAGCTGCGGCCACAAGTAAAACATTATTCTCTCTACACAAAGCCACAGCTTTTTCTAACCAGCCATCCGCCTGACCATAGTCAGCCAGTTGCCCACCACTTAGATTAATAATGTGCGCCCCGGAATTGACTGCTTGTTCAATGGCTCGTGCCAGATCTAATTGAGATAAATTACGACCTTTGTCGGAAAAAATGGGAATAATCAAACCCCTGCATCGAGGTGCTATTCCTTCAACTGGCGAGCCGTGCTGCCCAAAAATCACGCTGGCAACATGAGTTCCATGTCGATGCATCAGCCCTTCTGGGTTGGGGATAGATTCTACCATGCCGGGAATTTCTCTCAAATCGGCTCCCTGAAAGCAAATATGAGAGCGATCGACTAACCCATCTAGCACCGCTACACAAATTTCCGATTTGCCCAGTGTTTGCTCCCACAGATGTGTCAGTCCAGGGATTATCTTGACTTTAGACATGAGGTAGTCGCAAAAAAAGTTTTAGAGTCTAGAGAATTTCAAACAATTTAGTTTGAGCATTTTCTTATTACTTAAGTAATTTCAATAGAAAACTTTATAGTCGATCGATTAGAAATAGCGATCGCACTCAAGCTATTTTTTCTAGATTGAAAAATTATATAGGACTATTGTCACCAAAAATCAATAGCCAAATTGCTAAAAAATCAAAAAAAATAACTTTATTAAGTATCGTTACAACAATCAGCTAATTCTAGCGGACAGTTAAGACAGTTAAGGAAATTTTTTTGCGGACAGTTAAGACAGTTAAGACAGTTAAGACACTTAAGAACATTGTTAACGGACAGTTAAGACACTTAAGAAAATTCATTCAAAATATTTCTTCAACAAAGCTTATTGCTAACCCTTGTTCATCGTGATATAAGAAATTAAAAGTTTCCGTTAAAGAAGTTTTGTTTAAAAAAACTTTCTTTTAGAGAAACTTTTTGTTCGATTTACTTCATTAGGAGAAATCTCTCATGAGACCAGAAAATCACGAAGAAAATCAAAAACAAACTCGTTTGCAACCCAAACTTTCTGAGCCTACAATGCGTGTTATGCCCGGAATGCAACTCGACTTATCAGAAGAAGAGTTGACAGTTGATGGCGTAGGAGTTGGCGGTGTAAACGCTTCTCAATACGGTGGTGGAGACGGTGGTGTATCCCCCTCCATCCCAACAAGCAGTGGTGTATAACTAACTCAAAAGCAGATATATCAACTTGCTTAAGAGTTGAAAAATTTTTTCACTTCATTGAAGTACTTTATTAGTACCAATAAACTGATAGCTTCCCCACGTCACTAACTCGTCTACTAACACTTTGAACGAGTAAGTTGTCTGATTTTTCATATCAGTTTGAAGTGAATAAAAATATTAAAGAAACAAACCCATAGCAAAAGCTTACTATCTTAGTAGGATTGGCTTGGGTTTGTCTTCTCTGATTAAATTTACTCCCTCACAAATCCCCTTCAAACTAAGTAACCCTCTGCGTTTAACTCTGCGCCCCTCTGCGTTAAAAAAACATTCCTTCTACACCTGACTTAACTATAAATTTCTAAATCATAAACCAGCCCTTGCCACATAAAAATAGCAATATGAAAATTCTCCAAATAAAACCCCATTTTCGTGCTGAAATTATCGAACCCAAGCACGTCTATTTATTAAGTGAATCTTCCACCCATGCCCTTACCGGAGAACTCTACTGCCAACTGATCCCCCTCCTCAACGGCAACTATACCGTTGATGAAATTATCAATAAACTGCAAGTAGACCCCAGTCACATTGACTATGCCCTAGAACGCTTGCAAGCTAGAGGCTACATAACTGAAGCCATTTCCCAACTTACTCCAGAAGCAGTTGCCTTTTGGGGTTTGCTGAAAGTAGAACCCCAAGTTGCTTACCAATGTTTGCAGCAAACCCAAGTTTATGTTTCTTCAGTTGCCAATCTTCCCACCCAACCGTTAATCACTGCTTTAGAAGAAGTAGGAATCAAAGCTATCAACTGGGATGGAGAATTACAAGAATTTCCGCCTCATTCTCTATTAGTTGTTTTAACCGATGACTATCTCCAACCCGAACTAAATAAAATCAATCAAATAGCCCTCAAAGGCAATCAACCTTGGTTGCTAATTAAACCCGTTGGTACAATTCTTTGGTTAGGGCCAATCTTCCAACCTCAAATAACAGGCTGTTGGGAATGCCTCGCCCAACGTCTGAGGGTGAACCGAGAAGTGGAAGCTTCAGTATTAAGGCAAAAAAATAGTTCATTGCAACTTTCTCCTAGCCAAGAGTCGGATTCTTCTGTGCTACAAAGCAATGGAAATAAAGTCAAATCAGAGGTAATTGAATGTCTTCCTCCTCCTCCGGCGGTAATTCCATCTACTTTACAAACTGCCTTGCAGCTAGCAACTACAGAAATTGCTAAATGGATTGTTAAACAAGGTGTAGAAGACACAACACCCTTCCCTACCTTAGAAGGAAAAGTTATCACCTTTGACCAGAGAAACTTAGATATCCAAACCCACATTCTTAGTTTACGTCCCCAATGTCCCAGCTGCGGCAACCCCAATCTATTGACCGAACGAGCTTTTCAACCTTTAGTTCTCAGCAGCCGCAAAAAGCAATTTACCAGCGATGGCGGACATCGTGCTTTCTCTCCTGACCAAACTGTTAATCGCTATCAACACCTAATTAGTCCTATTACAGGAGTGGTCACTTCCCTAGTTAGGTCTTCCGACCCTGATGATAGCTTGCTCCATAGCTATAATGCTATCCATAGCTTTGCAGTTGCTTCCAATATAGGAAAATTGCGCCGTTATCTTAAGCATAAAAGTGGGGGCAAAGGAAAAACTGACCGTCAATCAAAAGCTAGTGGGTTTTGTGAAGCGATCGAACGTTATTCTGGTGTTTACCAAGGAAACGAACCCCGAATTAGTGCCACTTTAGCCGAGTTAGGAGATAAAGCCATCCATCCAGCAAAGTGTTCGCTTTTTAGTTCCGAACAATATGAATATCGTGAGGAATTAAACCGGAGAGGGGGGCACTTTGATTGGATTCCTCAACCCTTCGATGAAACTAAAGTCATTGAATGGACTCCCGTTTGGTCTTTAACCGAACAAACCCACAAATACATTCCCACGGCTTATTGTTACTACGGCTATCCTCTGCCGGAAGACCATGAATTTTGTCGTGCCAACTCTAATGGCGATGCCACTGGTAATACTCTCGAAGAAGCAATTCTGCAAGGATTCTTTGAAATAGTCGAACGGGATAGTATATCAATTTGGTGGTATAACCGCCTTAAGCGTCCCCGTGTGGATTTAGCTAGTTTTAACGAACCATATCTGCTGGAAGTGCAAGATTTATACAAAAGCAAAAATCGTGACTTATGGGTACTGGATGTCACAGCAGATTTAGGCATTCCCACTTTTGTGGCTGTCTCCTATCTTAAAGGTAAGGCACAGCAAACAATTCTTCTGGGTTTTGGAACGCATTTTGACCCTAAAATTGCCATCTTGCGGGCAGTTACCGAAGTGAATCAAGTCGGGTTCACTTGTGATGATGCAGAGGTGAATAAAGAGTTTGGGGAAATGCGAGAATGGTTTAAAAAAGCAACCATTGAAAATCAGCCTTATTTAGTTCCAGACTCTACAGTTCCAGCAAAAGTTTATCAAGATTATCAACAGCGTTGGAGCGATGATATCTATCAAGATGTCATGACTTGTGTAGAAATTGCCAAAAACGCTGGATTAGAAACTTTAGTACTAGATAAAACTCGCCCAGATATCGGCTTAAATGTTGTTAAGGTTATTGTGCCAGAAATGCCACATTACTGGCTGAGGATGGGGGCAAAACGCATCTATGATGTTCCTGTAAAAATGGGCTGGTTATCTACACCGTTAACAGAAGAACAAATGAATCCGATATCAGTGCCAATTTAAATCAAGGCAAGTAACTTTCATGCCCTTAGTCATACTTGTGGGGTGGGTATATTGCTTGTGGGGTGGGCATCTTGCCCGCCATATAAACTGGGCGGGCGAGACGCCCAGTGTACAAGGAATAATTGAATATTCTTATTTTGAAATTTCTAAACAAATGTTTGCTTGTAGTGTACCCCTACGGGGAAGCAAGCTACGCGTAGCGTCTTGCACAGAGGACTAAAGTCCTCACTACGAACGATTTAATTTTTATTTACTATTTTAGTTAATACCATGAACTCAGCTTTCACCATTTCTTTAGCAAAAAAAATTGACTTAATTCCAGAGAATGAGCGCATTATTCTTAAATCTAATACTTATAAATTAACTTTATCTCACCCACAACCTGGTTTAAAATCTGCATTCAACCATCTCAAGCATTCCCCTGCTACTCTCTCTGACCTCAGACAATTAGTTGTAGAAACTGATGGAATTGAAGGAAAAGATAAATTTGATAAATATCTCCAAGGGCTAACTAACTTGGGCTGGATTTGTCATTCAGTTTTTCCTCTTGCTACTGCTATCCCGATGACGGGAAACTATCAAATTAACTATCCACAAATTCAAAATTGGCAACAACAAACATTTACTCTATCTCGGTTTGCCTATTTGCATCAAGTAAACGGGGAAATGGTTTTAGAATCTCCCCAGTCACAAGCCAAAATCATTTTATTAGATTGGCGAGCCACAGCCTTAATTACTAAATTATCTCAGCCCCAAACTAGCACAACATTAATAGCAGGAATTCCAGACATCACAGAAGAACTAGCGCAACAATTCCTCAGTCTACTTTTAGCTACTCAAATGCTATCTTCAGAAACCGAAAATTCTCATCTCATGCAATGGGAATTTCACGACCTCCTGTTCCACAGTCGCAGTCGTAAAGGTAGACATAGCAATCCTGTAGGGGGAACATATCGTTTCTTAGATAAAATTGAACCTCTACCTGTGGTCAAGCCGCCCATGAGTAACAAGGTGATTGAATTATATAAACCCGATTTGGAAGATTTAGCAAAAACAGATATTTCTTTCACTCAAGTATTAGAATCAAGACGGTCAATTAGAGAGTACGGCGAAGACCCAATCACCATAGAACAATTAGGAGAATTGTTATATCGCTCTGCTAGAATCCAAGAGGTAATTGATAAAGAAAATATGGGACAATTAAGCCGTCGTCCTTATCCCGGTGGCGGTGCTATTCATGAGTTAGAGATTTATCCACTAATTAACTACTGTGAAGGACTAGAAGCAGCACTATATCATTATCGTCCTGATGCCCATGAATTAGAATTAGTTTCTGAGTGGAGTCAAGAAGTAGAAGCTTTAGTCACAGAAGCTTGTTTATCTAATGGTAGCCAGAAAATGCCGCAAGTTTTAATTATAATTACTGCGAGATTCAATCGCATGTTTTGGAAATACCAATCAATGGCCTACGCTGCAATTTTAAAACACGTTGGAGTTTTATACCAAACTTTATATTTAGTATCAACTGCAATGAATTTAGCTCCCTGTGGAATAGGTGCGGGTAATTCAGATATCTTTGCTAAAGCAACGGGAATTGACTACTATGAAGAATCTTCTGTGGGAGAGTTTATACTAGGCACGAAATAATCTTCGTGACGTAGTTTGCGAAATTAGAAATAAATTATTCAATCTTGTGGGGTGGGTATATTGCGTAGACTGGGCGGGCAAGATGTCCACCCCACAAAAATTAATTATATTTTTTTATTTACAAGTTTCTTATACAAAAAATCTCCAGTTTTGATATGAATAAACAACTAGAATCATTACAATCAGTTCTTGTATTTGATGGACAAGACGACTCGATAAATTTAGGCAAAAAACCTGAATTTAAAATTGAGAAGGAAATTACTTTAGAAGCTTGGGTTTATTGTCAAAATCAACGACGACGCACTGGCATTATTTCTAATATTTTTGACACTAGTGACAAAGAAAGTGGATATGGTTTGCTTCTCGATGGCAAGAGTGGTGTATTTTTTGCTTTAAAAACTACATCTCAAAAAATTCATTATCTTAGTAGTAAGGCTGATAGTTTAAAGCTAAATCAATGGCATCATCTAGCTGGAACCTACGATGGTAAACAGATAAAGGTGTATATTGATGGTGTAGAAAAAGCCACTAAAGCAATTGCCAATTCTGCAATTAATTACGAACCAGAAAATGATTTATTCATTGGGACGTACAAAGATAATAACGAAACTTATCCTTTTCAAGGTAAAATTGCTGAAGTTCGCATTTGGAAAGTAGCCCGAACTCAACAACAAATCCAAAATAATCTTTACCAACGTCTTGCAGGAAATGAACCGGGATTAATTGGTTATTGGGCTTTAAATGAAGGTAGTGAAAATGTAGCTCATGACGGTACTACCAATGCCAATCATGGTAATATTAACGGTGCTAACTGGGAACAGTCACAAGTGCTATTTACTAATTCTCAATCTCAAGAGTTAGTAGTTATCAAAACCCTAACTACAGAAAAAGAAACTACCTTAGAAGTAAAATCAGTAGAACAGAAATTAACCCAAAATTCAGAGAAAGCAAAAGAAATTGAAAAACATCTTTTAGCCACTGGACTTGAAGATTATGGATTTTGGTGGCAAGAAATGTTGAAAGCGCAAGCTCAAAAAACTGAGCCGGATAAACCTTTTCGTCGCGGTCGAATTTGGGCTTAATATAACAGAATTTAGAGGCTAGTCTTTCCTCCTTTTCCCGACTTCTGCAAAAAGTCTAATGATTTTACCCGTAAAAAATTAACTGAAAAACTTACCAATCAATCATTAAAAATTACTGGTGCTGAAACTATACCTTTTGCCTCTAACACTGCTGCAACTTGTAAAATTAAGGCTTCATTATATGGTGCTGCTATTAATTGCACGCCGAAAGGTAAAGCATTGGGGCGTTGAATTGGTACTGATAAAACAGGTAAACCAATAAAAGATAATGGTTGAGTAAATAAGCCCAAATGAGGACGAATGAGAATTTCTTCGCCGTCCAAATTCATAGTTTCTTGACCAATTAACGGGGCAGAAATTGGTGTAGTTGGCGCAAGAATGATATCGACATTTTGAAATACTTCTCGGAGGCGATCGCGGTACCATCTTCTAAACCGTTGTGCTTGTAAATACCAACTACTAGGAATTAACGCGCCAGCCAAAAAGCGATCGCGTGTTGCTGGGTCAAAATCTTCAGGACGCCTTTGCAATTTATCCAAATGCAGATTTGCACCTTCACTAGCGGTAATTACAAAGGCCGCAGCACGGGCGCGGTGTGCTTCTGGAATGGTGATATATTCAGTGACATCCAAAGCATCAGCAACTTGTTGCACTGCTGCTAAAGCTTCCGCTTGGGCACCTTTGGTGAAATAATCACCAGCGATGCCAACGGCGGACTTCGCCAACGCAATTTTGATTGCAGAGATATCTAGATGAGATGTTACATGTAACGTTTCAACAGGAGGATGCTTGGTGCAAATCGGATCGCGATGGTCTTTACCTTGCAACACATCAAAAACCGTTGCAATATCTTGCACCGAACGTGCAAAACACCCAATGTGGTCAAAACTGCTAGAAAATAAAGTCACCCCAGCACGAGACAACCTACCATAAGTCGGCTTCAAACCAAAAACCCCACACAGCGCCGCCGGAACGCGAATCGAACCATTAGTATCAGAACCCAGCGTCAGGGGAACCAACCCACCAGCCACAGCCGCCGCCGAACCACCAGACGAACCCCCAGCAACTCGCAGTAAATCGTGTGGGTTATGAGTAGCACCGTAATGGGAATTTTCCGTCACAAACCCATAGGCGTACTCATCCATATTCAAAGCACCAAGCAGCACAGCACCAGCTTGCTTCAACTTCGCCACTGCGGTTGCATCTTGGGTTGCGGCTGGGTTGTCTGCATTGATTTTCGACCCTGCCAAAGTTGTTAAACCGGCAATATCAAAGAGATTTTTCACCGCAAAAGGCACACCAGCAAGTACTCCAGGGTTATTACCTTGGGCAATTTCGCTATCAATGCGTGCAGCATCAGCCAAAGCCGCCTCAGCGGTGATACTTGTAAAACAGTTTAATTGATGATTCCGCATAGCGATTCGTGCTAACGCAGCTTTGGTAACATCCACCGCGCTAACATTGCCTTCACGTACAGCAGCTGCTATCGTCATAGCATCGGCTGAATCAAAATTCATGCTGGAATATTTAGGAGATCGCACGTTTCGCTTTTTGAGTAATAGCAGTCCGCATAGTTTTTGCTAGTTGCAGCAAAATAGCTGTTAGACCTACATCTAAAATACAGGATAATAGAAACCAAACTGGTAAAAATTTATCATTAGGATTTTTAGCAGCTTCTGTAAAAGCGATACGCCCCACAGTATTTGAGCCAATCATTAAGCCATAAAGCGGTGCTATTAGCGACCTAACTTTTTCGCTCAAACTTGTTAAATCGCCACCTTCGCCTTTAAATCGATCCGCAAAAGTGGATAAAGTGTTAGCTATTCCCCAAAGACTATATATAGGAATTAAAAATCGGGCGATCGCACCTCCTGGACTAATGGGATATTCTTGAAAAAGATTCTTTAAATCTGCATGGAGACGATGTAACCAAATCAAAAAAACAATAACTGAAGTCACACCGAGAATCAATGAAATTATTGATACCAGTCCATCCAAAAAAGCGAGTAGCTGATAAAGTGGCTGTGCAATTACTTGCAGCAAAGAGAACAGCGTAGATACCAGCCCAACTCCCAAAAGCACCCAAAGCAAACGCACCAATAATCTACCCACGCCTGCTGACTTCAAAGATTCAGCATCATTCAAATTATTCATTGCATCTTTTGAATAGGATTATCGGCTATATCTTAGTATCATACTGATACTTCACACTCAGGGTAATTACTAGATATTTGCCAACAATTAAAGCGACTATGGTTCAAAAATCGGTGCTACTTCAATTTCTTCAGATAAAGGAAAAGAATTCACGAGATTAGCGATCGCTCTAATTCTCTCAAAATTTGCCACCACCCCATCAAAATATTCATCTCTTATCTCCAAATCCAACAATAACCCCATCTGTCTAACATACTCCTCCACATCAAACCCTCGCTCTTCCATCTCTCTTCCTTTGCGTTCTTTGCGTCCTTTGCGGTTCGTTACATTATTCTAAATCTACAACTTCTTGCGGCAACTCAAAAAAACCATCTTCCCCAGCCGCAAAATCAATCACCTGATATACAGCATCAATATTCAACTCCCCATAAATATGAGGAAACAATTCCCCTATTTCCGCCTCCTCCTCACGAATTTCAGCTTGAACTTTTTCCGAATTAATAAAAACTAAAACTAAATCTTTTTGATGCTTAAAAAACCTATTTGCAACTTTAACAATTTGCGTTGACCTAGAACAATGAATAAACCCTTCCAAATCGAGTGAATCAGCCCGATAGCTACCGATTAATTTTGCTGTTTCCCATTGTTGGCGTTGTGTAATGTGGAGAATAGTATTCATAGAAAATATAGGAATTTTTGCTGTTTTTAATATCGCTCGAAAAACTTCTAAATTTGTAAAATCTTTAATTATTTGTGTTGCACCTACATGAATTAATTCAAGATTACCTATACCAATAAATGCAATATTCAAATTAGCAGATGTTTTAACATCCCAAATGCCATCACCAACAAAAACCACACGATCAAATTTTTCGACTTGATAAACATTTTTCGCTTTCAGGATAGCTGTATTCACAATATCTTCTCGTGAAATTGCATCATCGGCAGAAGCAAAGGGAATCTCTGCTATTTGTAAGTTGGCTTTTTGCAATTTTAGTTTAGCGGATTCACTCCAACCGCCAGTTGCGATGGCCACACACCAATCAGGGTCTAGCTGTAATTCAGATAATAGATTTCCTGAACCAGGAATTTCACTAAATAAATTTTGATTATCAATAAATGCTTCTTGGAGTAAACTTACAAAACATCTTTTAAATCTGACTAACTCTTCATCTGAGGGAACACGTCCTAATTTTTCAATAAAAATTTGTTGGGTAATTCCAGAATCTGTAGTGTGTTTGTATCCAGCCCAATTTGTATTTATACCAAAAATAGCAAATTCCAATGCCAAAGCACGTACAAAACAATTTTCGTCAATTTTGTAAGTATTAGTTAGTGTACCATCAATATCAAAAATCACTAAATACATAAAAGCGATCGCTCTACAATACTCTCTTTAAACTCAGAGACACAAATAAAAACTCTGCGCCTCTGTGTGAGGTAATTATCCTACAAATTCGGCGGAATACAAACATCCGGCGCACACAAACCAACAAACTCTAGAGTTGTCACTTCAAAACTATTCAAATCTACACGTCGAATCACATGGTTATTTGTATCACTAATATACAGATATGAACCCAAAACACTCAATCCCGAAGGTTCAAAAAACCGAGTGTTTTTACCTTGTCCATCTTGTAAACCAGCAGTACCATTTCCCAAAATTGTTTGACAATTCCCACTGGGACTAACTAATTTAATTTTGTGATTGTAAGTATCCGCCACCCATAGAAAATTCTGAGCATATTCCACACCCAAACAGTGTTGTAAACGCACATCTTCACCTTGTCCATCAATATCGCCAAAACCAAATAAATCTCCACTACCGCAAACAGTCCGTACTTGGTAAGGTTCTACAATTGCAACACCGCGAATGGAACTAACTTCACTGTCTGCAATATATAATTCTTGCTCATTATTAGTAATACCGCTAGGCTGAGCAAATGCAGATTCAGTCAGTGAACCATCAATACAAGCTTCTGCACCCATACCAGCATAAATTTTAACGGCGTTTGTTTCCAAATCCATCTGCCAAATTTGGTGCGACCCCGCTATTGCAATGAACAAGGAATTTCCCACTTTCACTAAATCCCAAGGAGAATTTAGTGCAGTTGTTAAACCAGTACCGCCATGAAGTTGAATATTGCGACTTTGTTCCCCAGTTCCGGCGATAGTTTCTACTAGCTGACGTTGTAAATCAACTCGCCGCAACACATGATTTTCTGTATCAGCAACAAAAAGCATTTGATTTTCTGCATCAAATGTCATTCCCTGCGGTGCAAAAAATTGCGCTTCGTCAAAAGCACCATCAGTTAAACCAGATTTACCAGTACCAATTACGTGGAGAATTTCGCCATCAAAACTACTCATAATCAAGCGATGATGTCCAGAATCAGCAATAAATAAACCTGCTGGAGTAGCTAGAACTTTACCCGGAAAAGCTAAAGGTGTAATTAAGGGTTGGCGTTGTTTTTCTAAAGTCAAGCTAAGTTCTTGAAAATTAATTGTACCTTTATCGCTGTGTTGTTGAATTAACCGTTGAATCAATTCTTCTAAAACATTACGCTTTCCTTCACCAGAAACAGAGCCAATTACATAACCTTCTGGGTCGATAATCATTAAAGTCGGCCAAGCACGCACAGCATACTCTTGCCAAACTCGAAAACCGCTATCAACTATAACTGGGTGTTCGATGTCGTAGCGCAAGATAGCTTGGCGGATATTTTCAGTTTCTTTTTCGTTATCAAATTTCCCAGAATGAACGCCGATAATGGTAAGGCTATCTTGATATTTTTGTTCTAAATATTTCAAGTCTGGTAGGATATGTAGACAATTAATGCAACAATATGTCCAAAAATCTAAAATGATAATTCTACCCTTGAATTGTTTAAGAGATAGAGGTTTATCTGTATTCAACCATGAATAATTTTGTGGTAATTCTGGCGCTCTTACACGAGGCATCATAAAGTGTTATTGGGTAAAGTTTACTCATTTGTTTGATTGGAAATTCAAAGCTAGCGAACTGAATTTTTGGATATTACAGTAAATCTAAAGTTTTAGTGTAAATTCAGGTATAATCTTTCTTTCCATTAGAACTGACCAAAATTTATGAACACTGTCTATATTTCAGATTTAGATGGTACATTGCTTGGGAGTCATGCAACACTTTCTTCCTTTAGCAAAATAATGCTGAATGAACTTTTACAACAGGGACTACAGTTTACTGTAGCCAGTGCGCGTAGTGTTGTTTCTATACAAAGAATGTTAAAAGGTTTAAATCTTCGTCTCCCGGTGATCGAATTTAACGGTGCTTTCATTTCTGATTTTGATTCTGGCAGACACGAAATCATTAATTCTATTAGTCCTGAGATAGTTGAAAGTATTTACAAACTTATTTTAGAGTTTCGCTGCGTTCCCTTTGTATCTAGCTTCAATGGTACAGAAGATTGCGTATATTATAAAGATGTAATCAACGATGGTATGCGCTGGTATCTTAACGATTGTCTGACGAAGAAAGACCGCAGATGGCGAACAATTGAAGATTTGACCCATTGTTTTAGCGATCGCGTCGTTTGTCTCACAGTGATTGGTCAAGCACAACAGCTACTCGAACTTGAAAGTGCAATCATTGAAATACATGGAACTAGTGTAGAAACACACTTAATCGAAAATCAATATTCTCCTGGTTGGTACTGGTTAACAATCCATGACTACAGAGCTACAAAAGACCAAGCAATTCAGACTCTACTAGAAAATTATGGATTAAAACAAAGTGAAATTGTCGTGTTTGGCGATCAAATTAACGATATCAAAATGTTTAAAATTGCAACTCGCGCCATTGCAGTTGCTAACGCAGAACCCAAAGTCCAACATCACGCAACATTAGTCATTGGCTCAAATACAGAAGATAGTGTTGTTAAATATATTCATCAAGATTTTGCCAGAAAGATAAATATTTAATCCGTAAATATAAAACCAGCAACTCGAAATGTATTGTTAAAAACCTACGCACAGCTACAAGCTGACTTTTCACGTTATATGGAAAAGTCAACGGAAAATCTAACTTCCAAACCAAGAATTCAAAGTCTCTCTCCTTTTAGGAGAGAGATTTAGAGAGAGGTTTTATAGATGCCGTGAAAAGTCAGATTTAACTAACCAGGAGCAAGCCAAACATTTCAGGCAACAAGCGAGGGAAGCTATCAAGCGTTGTCAAGTATTGATACAAGAATTAAAACGCCAACAAGTCTAAATCGAAAAACTGGCTAACAGTAACCGTATAAACTAGAAATGGTTTTAGCGGATATCACTTTTGAAAAGACTTGATAGATTAAATTCCACAGAATTATCAGCTTGCGTACAACAAGCCAAAACTCAAGCTGAACAGGGACAAATTCCCGATCGCATTCCCAAATTAGCCTTAGCCAACCCCAATTGGTTTGCTGTTCACATCTGCTGCGAATCTGGAAAAACCATCAGCTTTGGAGATACAAGCTGTGTGTTTCCCCTGATGAGCGTTATTAAAACATTTTCTCTACTTTATCTTTTAGAACATCTAGGAGCAGAAACAGTTTTCGGCTGGGTTGGGGTAGAACCATCACAAGCACCCTTCAATTCTTTAGAACAATTAGTTAGCGATGGCGGCCGTCCCCGCAACCCGATGATTAATAGCGGGGCTATTACCCTTGCCGATAAGTTACCAGGTAAAGACGCTAAAATTCGCACTCTTTTATTTTGCCAATGGCTTAATCAATTGGCAGGTTGTCAATTACATTTGGATGAAGCGATGTTGACTTCTGTACGATTAACACGTTCAAAAGCCAATGAAGCGATCGCTAATCATCTTGCCCAAATCGGACATCTCGAAAATCTTGAAATAGCCCTTGACACCTACGAGCAAATATGCTGTTTATCTGGACGAGTTGAAGATTTAGCTTTGTTAGGAAAACTCCTAGCTTTTGCAAATAGCTGTATCTCTACACAAAATCGCACAATTGTCAATGCTGTGATGTCAACTTGTGGACTTTATGAAGCTTCTGCCGAGTGGGCAGTGAGAATTGGTTTGCCAATGAAATCAGGCATTGGTGGTGGACTTGTAGCAATAGTACCAGGTTCCGGGGCGATCGCTTGTTATAGCCCCGCCTTAGATACAGTGGGAAATCCTCTGGCGGGGCTGGTTTTCATGGAAGCTTTATCGCAAAACTTACACTTGAGTATCTTCAGCTAAATTAGGGAACTGCAAAAAATAAACAACAGTAGATGATGGTTGATGGTTGACGGTTGACTGTCAACACTTTTATTTATCAAGTGTTGATTGTATTTCAGGCGATGGCGCAGCTGTTTCTGGTGCTGGAGACTCAATAATTTCTGGAGGCTGCGGTGGCGAACTTGGAGATGGCGCAATTATTACTTTTGGTGTGGGCGTATCAGGAGTTCGACGGTTGAAAAATCCTCCAAACCAGGGTTTTCGTGACTCAGGTGCAACTTTTTCAGGTAAGGGCGTTGCTTGTGGAGTTGGAGTTAACGTTGGCTGTGGTTCTGGAGTTGCTTGTGGAATTGGAATTAACGTTGGCTGTGGTTCTGGAGTTGCTTGTGGAGTTGGAGTTAACGTTGGCTGTGGTTCTGGCGTTACTTGTGGAATTGGAGTTAACGTTGGCTGTGGTTCTGGCGTTACTTGTGGAATTGGAGTTAACGTTGGCTGTGGTTCTGGAGTTACTTGTGGAATTGGAGTTAACGTTGGCTGTGGTTCTAGTTGAGTTTTTGGTGTTGGAGACTCAAGACTTTCTGGCAAAGTGGGTTGTGGACTTGCAGATGGTGTAACTGTTGTTTCTGGGGTTGGTGTCTTACCTGCACGACGGTTGAAAAATCCGCCAAATCCTCGTTTTGCTGGCTCAGGTGCAACTTTTTGTGGTGCAGGCGTTACTTGTGGAGTTGGCGTTACTGTTGGCTGTGGTTCTGGTGCAGGAGACTTAATAATATCTGGTGTTGGCGAAAAGCTAGGAGATGGTGCAGCCGTTGGAGGTTGTAATTTTGGTTGTTCTGGTTTTGTTGGCTGTGTTTTTGATTCTTCTGGAACTTGAATTTTTGGACTTGGCTGTATTTGAGGGGTTTTTTCCACAGCAGGGGTGGGTACGAGTTTATAATTTGGGTCTACAATACCGCGTACCTCATCTGCTGTGAGTTCTCCTCTGGTAATTCTCGACAGAGTATCCTTACCTTTTGGTTGGTAGTCAATCAGCCTAACTGTGGTATTAAAAGCATTTTTCAGAGGATTTCCCTGATTATCGAGAAATTCCAGTTTGACCCAGTTTTTACCAGGCTTCCAACCTTTGAGGTAAATTGACTGCCAGCGATCGAAAATAAAGCTTTCACCATTAATTGTGCAACGGATACGCCAATCGCTAAATTCATCCTTGGCATTTTCTGAGGCAGCCAGATGCAAAGGAGCATTAGTTAGGTAAAAATCAAGTAAAATCGGCTCTGCCCCATAACTACTTTGAGGGCGATTGTAAGTGAGCAACGGTAGATTCGGAACTGGGCTATTGTCATCAGTCTTAGTGAAGACATGAAATGTTGTCTGGGCATAAGCACCTTCATTTTTAAAGCTTTCATGCCAAGGACGGGAAGCAAACACCCGCAACGTGTGAGTACCTGGTGACAAGTCTGGTAAAACTAAGGGCTGATTCACGTCGTAAACAGGTATATAAGGTTGGTTATCAAGAATTACGACAAGATATGGCCCTAATTGTAATTGTGAGTCTTTAAATATTGGTAAATCCTTCACCTGGAAGCGCGCTGTGACTTTGTTATCTGAGAAAACTTCATCAGATTTTGGCGTAATAATTGTCACTTGTGGCTGATAGACTTCCAAAATTGGGCGTAATTCTTGGATAACAGCAGGAGGAGCAACTTCCGAAAATTGCTTAGAAACTTGAGAAATTCCTCCAGTCTTTTCTTGATTAACAATAGATACCTCCTGGCTACCCGCTTTATCGCCACAACTAACTAAGCTGCATACCAGAAGCAATGTCATCACCCACCTGAAAAAGGGAAAACTCCCAGCGAGGAGCTTCTTTAACACGCTTTTTTCCCAGAATTTCATGCCTTGCACCCAGAGTTCCTCTTCGACATGTCCATAGGGAAATATAGCCCAAAACTGGGGACGGGCATAGGGCATGGGGCAAGGGCATGGGGCAAAGGGCATGGGGCAAGGGGCAAAGGG
>NZ_JACKZU010000796.1:0-511 GCF_014222165.1 Nostoc sp. 2RC | reverse complement strand
AGAGAGAATATGTTTTCGACTACAGGATTATTACCTTCTTTGATTCATCTTTCCAGATGATTCGTCTAACATGTTCTTTTGTAACTCCGTATAGAGTGTCCTACAACCCCAACAAGCAAGCTTGTTGGTTTGGGCTCTTCCCGTTTCGCTCGCCGCTACTCAGGGAATCGATTTTTCTTTCTCTTCCTCCGGGTACTAAGATGTTTCAGTTCTCCGGGTCTGCCTTCTGACATGCTATGAATTCACATGTCGATAACATGACATAACTCATGCTGGGTTCCCCCATTCGGAAATCTCTGGATCAACGCTTACTTACAGCTACCCAAAGCATATCGTCGTTAGTAACGTCCTTCATCGGCTTCTAGTGCCAAGGCATCCACCGTGCGCCCTTAATAACTTAATCTATGTTTCCACCATATTTTGAATAACAATTCAAAATAAACAGCTAAAACTAGTTATTAATCTTGTGAGTGTTCTTTCGAACACTAGCGATTATTTATGAATTCAAGCT
>NZ_JACKZU010000795.1:0-513 GCF_014222165.1 Nostoc sp. 2RC | reverse complement strand
AAAATCGATTGCTTCTTTATTATTTTTTTTGAAAAAATAAGCTACAATTTATTTTTTTTATTCGAGCAACCTCTAGGATATTTAACTGATTGTTTGTTAAAGAATGACTGCCAAAAATCTCATAGTTGCTTAATTTTATAGCGAGTTTACATCTGTCCATAGTAAGAAAATTATGTAAATTACTATCTACTATATTTCGTATATCTGTATCTACCTTGAGAATGAAATGTAAATTTAGTGGCGTGACAAGGCTAAAATATTGCAATAAATTTTATTGTGGGATGGGTGTCCTCACCCGTGCGGGCGGGCAGGATGCCCACTCCACAAAAGTTTATTAATGCACTATTTTAAGCTTGCCACACCACTACTAAGGATTTCGGTCAACACAGCGCCACTTGCTTCATTTGTGCAACCCCTACGTATTCATCAGTGGTCCCAATACTGCTCGGTTAACGATTTTTAACTCGGCATTGGGTCTGGGGAAAAGGTTAAAGGGTAAAGGTTAAAGGTTTT
>NZ_JACKZU010000098.1:0-22937 GCF_014222165.1 Nostoc sp. 2RC | reverse complement strand
ATTTTTAAAAAGAATTTGATTTTTGATGACATATATAAAACTTTTATGTCTTTTTTTTATTTAGCCTTATAAAATCTAAAAAAAGCTCGCCTAGAGTTAATTTTTCAGTAAAGGGGTTGTTGTAGCAATCGATACTGTTGACGAACTTCACAATTCACCAAAGGAAAGATAGCAAGTTTATGGAGTTTTTGCTAGTAAAGGATTTGAGGCGCTGGAGTTTCAATACCCCTTACAGCTTGAGGCGGGTTGAAAGAGCCAGCAAGGGTACAGCTTAAAATCGCTGGTATTAGTTTCAATATTCCTCACAGCTGAGGCGGGTTGAAAAGTGGGTAAAGTTTTTTCGCACTAGGGAGCTGTCATTTCCAATGTTTCTGCAATGAAGAGCTAGTTGAGATAAACTCTACTATGTAAAGTTTCAAAATAAAAAGGTGGGTTGAAAGGAATGTCACCTTCCCAATTTCTATGCTTCTAGAAACTGAGTTAAAATTGCGTTCCTAAATTCAGGTTCAGCATAGAATTAAGGAAGGCAAGTTTGTTATTGAAGAGGACATTAATTTGTCAACGCGGACAAATAATTTGACAATCGACAAAAAGCGGGCGATGGGACTCGAACCCACGACGTTCACCTTGGGAAGGTGACATTCTACCACTGAATTACACCCGCTAGCAGCTTTTAGCCAAAACTTTAATATTACTGTACAGCATATCATTATTTATAGCTGTTTTCAATTGACTAAAATACACACTTTTTTGCAACTGGCGATGCCTTCTCTTTCAGAGACGCTACCGCGAAGGGCAAAGCTTCGCTAACGCTTATCAAACTAATCCTACACTGCACAAATGAAAGTCAGTGTAGGGATTATCTGGTCTAGAGAACAATGTCTTGACCCCGCTCAGTGAAGCGAACTTCTTTAATATTCCATGCAGCATTACTTGTTAAGGTTTTGCGAAGACTACCAAACAAAGCAAATTGTTCGCAACTAGAAAGAGAAGCTATTTGTCGCTTTGACTCAGGAGATATCCGCAAATCAACTGTAGCAACGCCATTTTTGACGTTGACACGATACCCAGACAAGCTAAAGTCACTTGTATCTCTTTTTTCTATGATTTTACCCACAGCATTTGTTACTGGTTCTTCAGCTGGTACTGAAATTTTTTCTGGAACTAATTCTTGACATTGAACATCACTAGTGTAAATTGTCACGTCTGTAGTTTTAGTATTAGCAGCTTTAGAAGTAGATGAAGAAGGCGTATTTTCTCCAGTAGATTCTTGATTTGGAGATTTTTCTCTCAATTGAGCAACACTAGGAATTTGGCTAGAAGTCCGAGATGATGGAGTATTTGTGGGTGTTGTAATAGGTTCTGGGGATAATGTGGTGTTTGGTGTTGTGGTGGGAGATGGCGTTTGGCTATCAACATTATTAGTGGTGGAGTTAGAATTACAGCTACTCAGACCAAGAACAATTGTGACAGCGATCGCGGATAAAAGATATCTCTTAGATGTCTTCATAATTTTCCTCAAAGGTTACATTACTGCTATCAACTTCAATATTGCTGGTATCAATTCCGCATAAACTTGTCAATTTTGAGCCAGTCTCTAAAGTGTCAACTTGGTATCTATAAAGCAGCAATTATCTTCCAAGGAACGATGTTGATTGCACTAACGAGATCCCCGACTTTTTCAAAAGTTCGGGGATGTAAAACTAGGCATCTGAAGCATATCAAACACCATTGCTATACAACCCTATAAAGTCTAAAATTACATCTCTCTTAAGGATTGACTTTGTAATATCTAAATGAAGTTAAGTAAAATCCAAAAAGCTTAGACCGATGGATATTGTTCTCAAGATTGATGACAGCTAAGTAAATTTGGGTAATTATTAGATAAAATAAACCAAATTTTAATACTTTTAAGGCAAGACAATGAATAGATGCTCTCAAGAAAAAACATTAAGAAGGCAAAACACTATTCTTGCTGCTAAAAACTTTTTAGCGGAAATGGCTAAAGATGCTAGTTCAGAAAACTTGAGATTTATTGCTGATAATGTGGGTGAGATTGCACTATTTTGGCATTTGATTCAAAATCCAGAAGAAATTTCTTCGCTGGAGTTGAAAATATAGTTGAAGTATTAGATTAAAAGTAGGGAGTGGGGAGTGGGGTAGGGTTGAAGAAATTTTTACGCTTCTGAATTCTACTATATTATTGAACTAAGCTGATACTTGAGGAAAGGCGAGCTACCATTTCCGCGCGAGAGGAAACATCAAGTTTGCGGAATATCCTTTTTAAGGCTTGCTTAACAGAATTTTCTGTAATCCACAGAGTTGTACCAATTTCAGCATTGGTTAGTCCTTTTGCTACTAGTTCGGCAATTTGAATTTCGCGTTGTGTTAAAGAATTAGCATTCAGAGAATTGAAAAGTTTCGATTGCAATTGTAATGTTGCACGCCAAGTTGATATATGAAGACACAAGGCGTTTAAATCGGCTAATTCTTGTGCATTAAAGCTGGGAGTATTTCGAGTACGAGTCAGACCAATAGCGCCAATTAGGCGGCCATTACCAACAACTGGCCCAATCATGACATGATAGTGGTCGGAACGCGGGCAAATAATCTGCCATTCTCCAGGCGCTAACAATAATTCTTCATGAACTACGGTGTGATGTTCAACTAAGTAGCGCAAAAGTGGATTATGTTTTAAGGAAAATGCCAATCGCACTATACGAGGAATGTTTTTCTCAAATTGCCAAAGGCGATCGAAAAAAAATATCCCAGAACGTTCAGCAGCGAAATAGTCACTAAATTTACTGATGACTTGCGATCGCAATTCTTGTTCATCATGAGCATGAGCGATGGCATTAAATAAAGATTGTAAAGAATTTACCATAATCTTAGCTGCTAAATGTACTCGTTCGAGGACTAGGCGTGGTCGTAATACAGACATTATTCTACCTGCATCACAATTGGAAGAATAAACATGTCCCAACACACCCGCAGCAATGTACTTGTTGATACTCAATTTGTCTTTGAACACTTGAATCACCCGAATATCCGCTTGATTCAAGCAGACATGAATCCAGAAACCTATAATACTGGACACATTCCCGGCGCTGTCTTTTGGAATATTACTACTGACCTTCTGCTACCTGATTACCGCATTAATTTTGACTCAGTTGCATGGCAAAAACTCTTGGAAAATTCTGGTATTACAAATCAGACTACTGTTATTACTTATGGTGATTTTGCTGCAACAGGCGCATGGTTATTTTGGCTTTTCAAAGTCTTCGGTCACAATGATGTGCGCGTTCTCAATGGTGGTTATCAAAAATGGCTGTCGGAAGGCCGTCCAGTAGCAGTGGACTCACAAGCCATCCCACCAAAGGAATATCAACTGCAAACTCCTGATGCAAACTTGCGAGCATTTTTTGATGATGTCCAGCAATCTATCGGCAAAACAGATGCCATTTTAGTCGATGTTCGTACACCTCAAGAATATAGCGGCGAATGGTTTTTTATGCAGCCACCCCAAGGAACGGAACGCGGAGGTCATATTCCTGGTGCGGTTTCTATGTATTATGAATTAGCTCTCAATGAAGATGGAACTTTTAAATCAGTTGAAGAATTGCAGACACTTTACACCAGCAAAAATATTACTGCTGATAAACAAGTAATTACTTATTGTGCTGTTGGCGGACGTTCAGCCCATACTTGGTTTGTCTTAAAATATTTACTTGGTTACACAAAAGTCCGAAACTACGATGGCTCATGGAATGAATGGAGTCGAATTCCGAATATAGCTATTGAATAGTTTTTAAGGAAGTGCAAAAAATAAACAACAGCTTGAGGTGGTTGACTGTTGACCGTTGAAGGTTCACGGTCAACAGTTAAGATTTTTTCTTTAGTCATGAACGTTGTTTGCCAGAGATTATTGGGAAATATAGAAATGATGTTAACTTCAGATCCCTAGCTGGCAAATAACAAGACTATGATTTGTAATTTGATTTCTGTAGAAAAAGATACCTACGAATCGCTGCAACAAGAATTAGTAGAACTGCGTCAAGTAGTTGCCAGTTTTAAAAGTACTAAATCTTCCAATTCCCTAAAGTTTAGCCAACAGCAGATGGGTGTATTTATTGAATCTATCCCTGCTGCCATCGCCATATTCGATGGCCAAATGCGTTATCTGTTCGCGAGTCGGCGTTGGCGAGAAGATTATAATTTGAGCGATGGAGACATCATCGGTCGTTCTCATTATGAAATCTTTCCAGATATTCCCCACTATTGGCAAGAAATTTATCAACGTTGCTTGGCCGGAAGCATTGAGGAATTTGAAGAAAATATTTTCCCCCTTGGAGAGGGGACAATCAATTGGGTGAAATGGCAAATAAATCCTTGGTACAAAGACTCTGCTGAAATTGGTGGTATCATTATTTTTTCTGAAGTTATTACTGCTCATAAGCAACTAGAAGAAACTGCAATCTGCCATCGTCAACAAGCAGCCGCTCAACTAAAAGAAAAAGAACAATTTCTACGCGGTATTTATGATGGTGTCACTCAACCAATATTTGTAATTGACATTGTAGATAACAAAGAATTGCGTTATGCTGGCTGGAATTCAGCAACAGAAAAGATAACAGGAATTAACAACGCAGAGGTGATTGGTAAAACTATAGAATATGTACATGGTAACGTTGAAGGTCAAGAAGTGCGCCAGCGATTTCAGATATGCATAGAAACCGGTATTAGTATCAAATATGAAGAATGTTTGACTTTCCAAGGTCAAGAAACGTGGTGGCTAACTACTATTAATCCTTTAAAAAATAGCCAAGGTAAAGTTTATCGACTGGTGGGAACAGCGTTAAATATAACAGAACGCAAACTAACCGAAGAAGCACTCCAAGCTAGCCAACACTTCATTCAACGCATTACAGACTCTTCTCCTAATATTCTCTACATCTTTGATTTAGAACAACAGCGTAATATTTACGCAAATCAAGAAATTGGCAAACTTCTTGGCTATTCTAATCAACAAATTCAACAGATGGGAATACAAATTCTACCCACAATTACTCATCCAGATGATTGGAAAAAAATTGTAACTCACTTAGAAAATTTTAGTAACGCCAAGGATGGCGAGATTTATGAATTTGAATTTCGGGTTAAACAAGCAAATGGTGAATGGCGCTGGCTATACACCAGAGAGACAGTATTCAACCGTAGTGCTGATGGCAAAATAAATCAAATTCTTGGCGTTTCAACTGATATCACTGAGCGCAAACAAGCCGAAATGCAACTACAACTACAAGCCCAAAACTTAGAAAATACTCTCCGCGAATTGCAACGCACCCAAAGCCAACTGATCCAAAGTGAAAAAATGTCTTCACTTGGAAATATGGTTGCGGGTGTTGCTCATGAAATAAATAATCCCGTCAATTTTATTCACGCTAATCTGATTCCAGCCAGTGAATATACTCAAGATTTATTGCGTCTGCTAGAACTTTATCAACAACATTTTCCCTATCCTCCAGAAGAGATTCAAGCAGAAATCATCGCTATTGACCTTGATTTTCTCAAACAAGACCTTGCAAAACTCTTTCAGTCCATGACTATAGGAACTCAAAGGATTCGTGAAATCGTTCTCTCGCTGCGAAACTTTTCTCGTCTTGATGAAGCGGAATTTAAAGATGTAGATATTCATCAAGGTATCGATAGTACTTTGATGATTCTCCACAACCGCTTGAAAGCAAAACCCAATCATCCAGAAATTGCTGTAATTAAAGAGTATGGCAAACTTCCTTTAATTGAATGTTATCCTGGTCAATTAAATCAGGTATTTATGAATCTTATCACTAATGCTATTGATTCTTTAGAACAATCATTTATAGGAGAACAAGGACAAATTCGCATTTCCACCGAAGTTTGTGATAGTAAATGGGCAATTATTAAAATTACAGATAATGGTTTGGGCATTTCCCAAGAAATACTTCCCAAACTTTTCGACCCTTTCTTTACTACTAAAGATGTTGGCAAAGGTACAGGACTGGGGCTATTTATTAGTTATCAAATCGTGGTAAATAAACATGCTGGATATTTGTCTTGTAACTCAATACTAAGGCAAGGAGCAGAATTTATAATTCAAATTCCCATTAGTCAGTCATAAAAGATAAGTCAGAATTTAGAATTGATTATCAATTAGTGATAAACGGCTTATTTAAAAAGTTGGGGATATTAGCGATCGCCAATGATTGAGATTTGCTATAGTTGGGTTAACTCTAGAGGCAAGGAAGTAATGTTACTTGAACTCAAGCAGCTAATTGTACCTGTTGGTCATCAGTTATTGATTAAGGGTATATCCTGGCCAGAATACAAAAACATTTTGGCAGAATTGGGGGAGAATCGCAGTTCTCGGATATCTTACAGTCAAGGGGTGCTAGAAATAATGGCTCCATTACCAGAGCATGAAGTAAGCAAAGTTATTATTGGAGACTTACTAAAAGCTATCCTAGAAGAATTTGATATTGAATTTTGGAGTTTAGGATCTACAACTTTTGATGAAGAAAAAATGGACGCTGGGGTAGAACCAGATGATTGCTTCTATATTGAAAACGAGGCTGCTGTTAGAGGTAAAGATAGAATTGACCTAACAGTAGATCCACCCCCAGATTTAGCAATCGAAATTGATATTACCTCCCGCACTCGTTTCAATAATTATCAAGTATTAGGAGTTCCAGAATTATGGCGCTGGAATGGTAAAAAATTAGAAATTAATATACTGGTTAATGGAAAATATATAGAATCTAATAACAGCCGTATTTTCCCTAACTTACCTATTGTTCAAGTGATTCCTGAGTATCTGAAACGGTGTAAAACTGATGGCAGAAATACAACAATGAAAGCATTTCGCGCTTGGTTAACAAAGAATATATAATTTATTATCTGAAAGTAGTTTTTAGAATATTAAATTACCTATAATACATAGTTAAACTGTGTTAGCACGGTTATAATATCGGCTGACTTGTTTTTAATCCAGTACTCCAGAGTATTTTTTGGACAAGCTGAGGTGGCTATAAATGCTTTAACAACCAGTCAATACTAACTTTTTTCTAGAAAACGAATGACTAAAAGACGACAATTTTTAAAAGGAGTAGCAGCACTTTCTAGCTTGTCTTTAACTAGTTGCGGTTGGAGGCTAGCTCAAGTACGTGCAAATTCTTCCACTTATAGTCGAAGCGACCAACTTTATATCTATACTTGGACACAATATACTGACAAACAATTACTACAAACTTTTAGTACTCAAACTGGCATGAAAGTGCTGGCGGATGTGTATGATTCTAACGATGTGATGCTGGCGAAGTTGCAAGCTGGAGGTGGTAGCGCTTACAGTATTATTTACCCATCTGATTATATGGTACAGAAGATGGCAGATAAAGATTTATTAACAGAAATAAATCGCGATCGCTTAATTGGTATCGAAAATTTATTTCCCCGTTTTTCTAATCCTATATATGACCCTAATAACCGTTATAGTATTCCTTTTAATTGGGGAACAACAGGTTTTATTTATAATTCTGAAAAACTCAAAGATCCTCCACAAGATTGGGATTATCTTTGGCAAAATCAAGACAAACTGAATAAGCGAATTACTTTGCTCAATGATGTGCGAGAAGTAATGGGTGCAGTATTACGGATGTTGGGTTATTCTTACAATTCCAAAAATGAATCAGAAATTAAACAAGCTTACGATAAATTAAGGGAATTGAAACCTGCGATCGCTTCTTTTGATACAGATGCTTGGCAAAATCAAATTCTCGGTGGAGATTTAATTTTAGCAATGTGTTATTCAGCAGATGCAGTGAAAATTTCTAAAGAAAATCCAAAATTCAAATATGTAATTCCCCGCAGTGGTTCTTCATTGTGGACAGACACTATTGTAATTCCTAAAACAGCCCCTAATTTAGCTGGAGCATATGCTTGGATTAATATGATTTTACAACCAGAAGTAGCAGCCGAAATAAGTCAACGCTTAAATATTGCTACACCTAATAAGGCTGGATTCGAGCAATTGCCAAAACGAATACAAAACAATTCTAATTTATTTCCCCCAGAATCACTTTTAACCAATTGTGAGCGCATCAGTCCTGTAGGAGAATTTGAAGAAATTTACGAGCGCTACTGGACTCAATTAACCAGTGGCTAATTGAGTTTTTTATTTCATCTAAATTGAAATAAAAATTGATTGATAAATATCAAATGATTTTTTTATATTTAAAATATTTTTTAAATCAAGCATCAATCCAAAAATATCAACTTGGCAAAATTAGGAGTGAGGAATGATCGATATTCAAAAAAATGACATTTCAGAAATAGCAGAATTGCGTCGT
The DNA here is from genome assembly GCF_014222165.1 of Nostoc sp. 2RC. Classification (NCBI taxonomy): domain Bacteria; kingdom Bacillati; phylum Cyanobacteriota; class Cyanophyceae; order Nostocales; family Nostocaceae; genus Nostoc; species Nostoc sp. 2RC. The sequence continues at coordinate 14,556 of NZ_JACKZU010000098.1, read as the reverse complement.
CCACAAATAAATTGGCTACAACCTTTAGTTTTACTTGCACCTTCTGGAATTTGGTTATTACTTTTGTTGGTGCTACCAAGTTTGATCATTTTTGAGTTAAGTTTGGTTGCAGACATTCGACCGGGAGATGTGGTTAATCCCGATGGATTCAAAAACTATATCCGGATCTTCGACCCCCTTTACTTACAAGTAATCTTGCGATCGCTATTGTTTGCTTTTGGTACTACAACCATTTGTTTAATTATCGGCTTCCCTGTGGCCTATTGGATTGCTATAGTTGCACCGAAGCGATGGCGAAATTTGCTGTTATTAGGCTTTGTTTTGCCTTTGTGGACTTCTTCGTTATTACGTTCTTATGCTTGGATTACAATTCTTCGCCCTAGTGGTTTATTAAATAGTTTATTAAACTATTTTGGCTTGCCTAGTTTGGAATTACTTAATACCAGTCCGGCTGTATTAATTGGTATGAGTTACAGCCTTTTACCCTATATGGTTTTAATTTTATATGCCTCTTTGGAAAAGCTAGATAAGCGATTGTTAGAAGCAGCAGCAGATTTAGGTGCAAATCCGATGGCAGCTTTTTTGAAAGTAACTATACCTCAAATTTTTCCAGGAATTGCAGCTGGTTCCATGCTTGTATTTATCACAGGCTTGGGAGATTTTACTGACCCTGAATTGCTTGGTGGTGCTTCGAGTATGACAGCAGCGCGATTAGTTTATAACCAGTTTTTGGGAGCAACTCAAAATTGGGGATTTGGTTCAGCTTTGAGTATGACATTAATTTTAATTGTGAGTATTGCCATTGCTCTTTTAATTAAGTTTGGTGAAGCTACACCCAAACGCTAAGTTTTTCAAGTTTATACTTCTTCAAGCAATTAATGATTTGCTGCTATGACTAAATGATTAGAATTATCGGGTGCATTGTTAATTAAATCTTTTATTTTTGAGAGAAATTCATGCTCTAAATAAGGCTTAGTCAAGTAATCATTAGCACCCAATTGTTTAGCTAACTGGCGATGTTTTTCAGCACTACGAGAAGTGAGAATTATCACAGGTATTTTTGCAAAATTTGGATGTTGTCGTAAATTACTTAAAAACTCAAAACCATTCATTCTAGGCATCTCTAAATCAGAAATTACAACCTGAATTTCTGGATGTAACTGTAACTTTTCTAAAGCTTCTACACCATTTTGAGCTTGTATTACTTGATAGCCAGATTTTTGTAAAGTCAGAGAAATAGTTTGGCGGAGACTAATGGCATCATCTACCACTAAGATAACTTTTGGTATTGGATTATTCGATTCTAAAGAATAGCTAGATTTGGTTTCTATAGTATCAGGATTTTGTAATGGTATAGACAATAAAGTTTGTGTTGATGGTATTGGTAAAGATTTTTTATTGACGTGAGAGTCTGTTGGTGAACCGATGATATCAAGTGTTGTTGGTTGGATATTGCCTAACTCTAATAGCAATGAAGCATCAATCACTAAAATGAGGTTACCATTAGCTAAGCTACTACAACCATAAATATATTTTGGTGGTGCGATCGCATTTCCTAAAGGTCTGATTACTAGTTCTTGTTCGCCAATAATTTGGTCAACTTCTAAAGCAAATAATCCTTGATTTTTCCGCAGTAAAAGTACTGGGTTTTGATTTATATTTACATCACGATTATTATATGTGTTATGTGGAGTAGCACTATTAAATAATGAACCATGATAAGAAAGCAACTCTGAAAGTTGACGCAGGCTGACCATAGTCTCATCCTCGTCTACATTCCAATGCAAAACTTTTTTACCTTCAATTTCTTTAATCTGCTCATCATTAGGAATCAATATTTTTTCGATGCTACCCAAAAGCAAGGCATAAACAATACCTCTGGCTTGAACTAGCATTAGTTTTTCAGTGGTCATAGAAAAAGGAATTTTGAGTATGAATGTTGTTCCTTGATTGGGTAAAGATTCAACTGAAACTGAACCATTGAGTGTGTTCATCTGAGTACGCACAATATCTAAACCCATACCGCGTCCAGAGATTTCACTTACTTTTTTAGTAGTAGTAAATCCCGGTGAAAATATTAAATCTAAAAGTTCAACTTCCGTTAGATTATCAGCATAGCTTTTGGCTTTGTCTTGACTTTGAATGTGATAAAGTTCAACAGCTTTTTGACGAATATTTTCTAAATTCAATCCCCCTCCATCATCCCGAACTTCGATAACTGTTTGGCTACCTTGATGATAGGCGCAGATTTCAATTAAACCTCGTTCTGGTTTACCCAACTCGCAGCGAATCTGTGGAAGTTCAATACCGTGGTCAAAAGCATTACGTACTAAGTGTAACAACGGATCGTAGAGTTTTTCAGCGATCGCTTTATCAACTAGTACTTCTGTTCCCGAAAGTTTCAATTCTACAAGTTTGGCGTAAACATTCCCCAACTTATTCACCATGTGGGGAAAACGATTCAAAATATTGCCCAAAGGCAGCATTCGTGCTTCTACTAAATTATCTATAATATTCAGAGTTAAATTTTCTTTATTACCACTGATTTGAGCAGCTTGATTCATAAGCAATTCAAGAGACTCTGTGGTTTCTTGGAGTTGCAGTGTCTCTTCTATGGCTTCATGCAATGTCATCTGAAATTCTGTATATACATCCATTTCCAGAGAATCAAACTTCACTGCAAAATTTGGTGTTTGTTGCGAAGCAAAATTTTGTATTTGTAATGGTAAATCGCGTAATTCATTTAAAATTGTTTGTTGTTTAGCAAGTCGCTGCATTAATCGTTCGATTATTTCTTGGATTTGTTCATCTTGCAAAGCCCGCCGTTTTTGGAAAATCAGCAATTCTCCTGCTAAATAATTCAGATTTTGTAATTTATCTGTGTTTACTCTAATAAAAGAAGGTTGACGAGAATTTTTATTGGGGGAATGTTGCGATTTATGTTCTATTTCGTGATTAATTGATTGAAACGAATCAGTAATAGTTTCAATTATTTTCTGTGAAACATTTATCTGTCCCCAAGAATTACCATTTTCAGTATTCACAACTTTAGTAGTAACTTGTTCCTCAGATTTTTCTCCCCATATTACTTCTAGAAGATTATCGCTGTTTTCAGAAAATGCGGATTTAGATACTTCTTTAATAACTAGAAGATTTTGTAATTTGGGACTATCAAGCCAATTTTTTTCTTTGCTAGTTACAGGAGGATAATTTTTATATTTTTTTGCTAATTTATAAATCTTGTTTTGCAAAATTTTCACTAGAGTGAGGTAATTGTCAGATTTATCAATATAATATTGAAATTTGGCAACTGCAAACAAAATAATTAAAATAATTCCATTACGATAAATGCAAAGACTTTGGCTATCTTCTTGCTCTTGAACAAAAGCCAAAAATTTTGTCAGCCAATTTTCAATATAATTGAGCAAATTTGTTTTCGCTGATTGAGGAACGAGTAAAGTCAAACTCAGTTCGGATTTTGATATTCCCATTTCGTGATGGAACCAGCCAAAAATGTAGCGAATAACTTTGAGATAAAACTTGGCTGTTGTTGGTTTGACGCATTCATTTTTCTTGTTATCTGATGTAGTTAAAAACTGATAAAATTGTTCCTCATTAAAAATAACTGTGTCAAAAGACAAATTATTTTCTAATTCTTCAGAACCTTGATTATTTGCGACTGTTGTAAGTTGTTGCAAACAAAGAGAAACTTGTCCTCCAGAAGTGCGATCGCCTCCTAGTACCAATTTTTGTGCTTGTTGTAAATCTGCAAGGGCGATTTTTGCAATTTGCTGTACCTGGGTGGGGTTTGCTTGCAACGCTGACACAATTGTTTGGGATATTTCACCCAATCCAGGTAAATTTAGAGATTCTGCTAAACCAAGAAATACCTCAGCTTGAGATTGTAAAAATTCTATAAATTCAGCATCCGTTGGGGGACGTTCGATAGCTTCAGCAATACTATTTAGACGTTGCTGTACTCCCACTTCAAAAACAGACTGTACAATATCAAACCCCAATTCCTCAGAAGTAGGAATATGAGTCTCAGCACCAAACGCATCACCTAGTTTTTCTTGCAGCTGTGCAAAAACTGAACTTGCCCGTTGGAGTAGTTCTTCATTATTAACAATACTTCCTATTAGCTCGGTATTTAATGCTATACTTAGACACTCATAAGCTTGGATTAAAAGTGTTTGTAATTCATCATCAATAACTACATTTGGATTATATAAACTCTTAAATACATCTTCTAAAAAATGGGCAATCATCTTGATAGTTTCTAGTCCAACATTAGCAGCACCACCTTTGAGGGTATGGGTAGCCCGCATTAAATTATGAATGTTTGCAGTGGTATAACCTTCAGATAATCTAAATAATTCTTGTTCAATAATCTGCACTAATTCTGGGGCTTCTGCCAGAAAATAAATGTATCCTTGTTCGCGAATTGAAGTGTCGGTAATCATATTTTGGATTTTAGATTTTGAATTTTAGATTTTAGTTTTACGAAAGATTGAACGAGTAATTTGTTTGGATTATCGTGTAGCTTTGATAGTTCTGAACATCAAAACTTATCGAGACAGATTTTAGATTTTATTTTTTTGATTTTGGTTTTTTTCTTTCTGGCGTAAAGTTTTGATTGATGCAACTGTCATTGCTAGAATTTCAGTGTTTTCTGACATTAAATTTCTAACTTTTTCTAGTGGCAATAGCCCAATCTCAACAATAAGTTCCATCCAATAAAGACTTTCATCCGCTTCTTCCTCTACTAAACTGAGTTTAGCAATGACATCAGCTGTTGACTTACCACGACAAGCTGAACGATAGTTAGCTCCCACGGATGTTGCTGAACGGATTAACTGCTTACCAATTACCTCGCTAGTTCGGCTCTGTGGAAGGGCTTCTACTAAGCGGATTACTCGCAATGCTAACTGCTTGGTTCTCCGCTTAAAATCCTCTTCATTCATAATCCAAAATCTAAAATCTAAAATCTAAAATTCAGTTGACTTTGAATTTACTTGCAGTCGTTAATAACTCTTGCGCCATTCCAGATAATTCTTGAAAGACCGTAGCAATTTCTTGAGATTCTGCAAAAGTTTTATTCGCAATCTCAGCAACATCTTGCATTGATGCAGTGACTGTTACAGATTGCGTCATTTGTTGTTGAGTTGCTGCGGTAATTCGCTCGATTAACTGACTAATTTCAGCAGTTGCAGAAACGATCGCATTTAAGTTTTGGCGAGTTTCACTTACCAAATTTGTGCCTTCTACTACCTGCTGAATACCAGTTTCCATTGCTACTGCAACTTCCCCTGTTTCTGTTTGAATCTCCTGGACTAATTTTTCAATTTCGATGGTTGCTGCGGCTGACTGGCGAGATAGAGAACGCACTTCATCGGCTACAACTGCAAAGCCTTTGCCATATTCACCAGCACGGGTGGCTTCAATAGCTGCATTCAAAGCTAAAACGTTTGTCTGTGTGGCAAAATTACCAATCAAGTTCACGACTTTGGAGATTTTTTGCGAAGATTCACTCAGACGTTTAATCTTTTTGCTGGTTTGGGCAACGGTTTCGCGAATTCCTTGGATGGCTTTGACAGTTAAGTTCATTGCCGTATCGCCAGAGTCTACAGTTTCGTTAGCTTGTTGTACTGCCAGCTGTACTAACTGGGCACTGGCCACTACAGCTTGAGTGGAGTCCACCATCTGTTTAATGTCACTTAAAGCTGCGGTCATTTGTTCAGATTGGTGTTGCGCTGAATGAGTTAGGCCTACCAGTGAAGCATTGCTATTGCTGGAAGTTTGGGCAACTTTTTGGGCTGCTAGTTGTACCTGAATAACTATTTGCCTTAGCGCTTGTAGGGTATTGTTGTAGGCGTCTGCGATGGTGCCTAATTCATCTTCTGTAATCGGTGCGCGTACTGTTAAATCGCCGTTAAGGGCTGGTCTAAGTGCTGTGAGAAGTTGAATCGATCTTTGTTGGAGTAATTCCTTAGCAGCTTTTTCCCGTTCTGCTGCTTGTGCTAATTTTTTTGACTGGGCTTGTAGCTGTTGTAAGTATTCAGTTTGTTGTAATGCTAGCCCGAATTGGCTACCAATGCGGGCTAATAAAGTGACTTCCGATTGTTCCCAATCACGAGTTGTAGAATTTTGATAAGCTGCTAGCAAACCCCACAATTGTTCCCCTGCAAATACAGGTACGATGGCATAGGCTTTAACTTCAAATTGTTCTAACATATCAATATGGCAGGGAAAATGACCTACCTTATAGATGTCATTGACAACAAAGTTTTCACCTTGGGCATATCGTCCCCCTTGAGTTTCTTGTAAATGGGTATCTTCCCAAACAGTTTTGATATCGGGGCCTACAAGTTTTACCCAATTATGACCCACAGACTCCGCTACAAATTCGCCACTCCAATTGGGATTAAAACGATAGACAGCGACGCGATCGCATCTTAATAATTGACGTACTTCATGAGTCGCTATTTTAAATATTTCTTCTATATCTAAAGATTGGCGAATCCGGTTAACTATCTTTGTTACCGATTTCTCTTGTTCGGCAAACTGAGACAATTGCTGAGATTTTACTCGCAGCTGTTCCATATATTCTGCTTGTGATATTGCGACACCAAATTGCAAGCCAATCTGCACTAAAAAATTAACTTCCCAAGGTTGCCAATCACGAGAACCAGAATTTTGATAAGCTGCTAACAATCCCCATAATTTTTCGCCACAAAATACAGGAACAATTACATAAGCTTTAACTTCAAATTGCTCTAACATCTCAATATGGCAAGGAGAATGACCAACTTGATAGATGTCATGAGCAACAAAACTTTCACCTTTAGTATATCGCCCACCTTTATTTTCTTGCATGTAGGTATCTGCCCAAATAGTTTTAATACCAGGGCCTACCAATTTTGTCCAAGTATTACCCACTGACTCAGCGACAAATTCACCACTCCAATCAGGATAAAAGCGAAAAACCACAACGCGATCGCATTTTAATAATTGCCGGACTTCTTGAGTAGTTGTTTTAAAAATACTTTCTATATCTAAGGATTGTCGAATGCGGTTGACTGTCTTAGTGACAGTTTTCTCTTGTTCAACTATTTGAGAAAGTTGTTCAGATTTTGTCTGTACTTGTTCGAGATATTCTCCTTGGGTGATAGCCACACCAAATTGCAAACCAATCTGAGTTAAAAAACTTTCTTCCCAAGGTTGCCAATCGCGGGGGCCGGAGTTTTGATAAGCTGCCAATAAGCCCCATAATTTTTCTCCAGAAAATATAGGGGCAATGATGTAAGCCATCATTTGGAATTGCTCTAAAATATCAATGTGACATTGAGCGTGTCCCGTTTGATAAATGTCTTTAACTACAAAAGTTTCACCTTTGGCATAACGTCCTCCTTGGGTTTCTTGTAAGTGGGTATCTTCCCAGACCATTTTAAAATCAGGCCCTACCATTCTTACCCAATTATTACCCACTGATTCTGAAACAAACTCGCCACCCCAATCAGGCCTAAAGCGATAAACACCTACGCGATCGCATTTTAATAGTTGGCGGATTTCCTGTGTAGTTGTTTGGAAAAGTTTATCAACATTTGATATCCGCAAAATCTTATCGATGACTTTAGCTGCTGATTTCTTAGCTTGTGTTTGTTGTTGCAGTTCTTTTTGAAATTCAAAGCTATGCAATCTGTAAGTTAATTCTCTGGCAATTTGATATAGTAGGCTAATTTCTCCCTCTTGCCATTGCCTGGAAGTAGAACAATTATTGACTGCTAATAATCCCCAAATTTTACCTTCTACTAAAATTGGTAAAGTTAAACTGGCTTTGATTTGATATTTTTCCAGTAGTTGCTTTTGATGGGGCGTAAGTTGTATTTGACTGGTATCATCAATAGCTACAGACTCTAAATAATCTTGATTCGTATATAAACCAAAAATAATCCCAGGAATATTTTCCCCCAGAGTCGGCGTCCAACCTAGCGTTCGAGATTCTGCTAACACATTACCTGATTCTAGGGAATTAAATTGATAAATTAAAGCGCGATCGCACCCTATTTTTTCTCTAATTTGTGTTACAGTACTTTTCAGTAGAGTATTAAAATCTGTAGCCTGACGCATATGAATTGTAATATCATGTAACTGTGTACGCCAAGTTTTAAATTCATGAGCGACGGCATTTAATAAAGAAATTTCATCTCTAGCAATATTGGCTACAGTAGGGCTACCATTCTGATTTTCCACTCCAGGGATTAAACGCTCGTGTTCAGAGTTATTGTGATACAAAAATGTCATTGAGTCTACCTCACAATTTGTTATGATTGATAATTAAATAATTGGAATTTAAAATCGATTTGGTATTTATTTGCTACCAAATTATTAATTTTGAATTCCCCACATGGGAGCTTGGATAATCGTAGTTGCATCCAAATTAAACATCATCTGCTTGGCATCATTAATAAAATAACCATGCAAAAAAGGTGAAATTTTGGGATAAAATAAGTCAGCACTAGGAGGCTTTATTTGGTTAATATCTAGCCATTCAATATCAAGAAGTTGTCTGACCAGTACTCCCAGATACTTACTTTCATTTTCCAGAACAATCGCCATCATTTTTGAAAGTAAATTTGAGCCTTGAGAAATTGGAGGATAACCTAACATCGCATCTAAATCTACTAACCAAAGCATCTCACCACGCCAGTTATAGATACCCAAAACGCAACTCGACATCTGAGGAACTCCACATATTTCTGGCAATGATACTTGCACAACTTCTGTGATGTGTTCTAAAGAAATTACGGCTGTATCTTTTACTCCCAAATTAAAACTTAAAAATTTTTTCTTGGTTTCCAAAGCTAGCAATCCTTTGTCATTGATATTTTTGATTCAGCACTATTTAGTAAGTACAGTTTCAGACTGTATAAACGACAAACTCAAATAGTGACATTTATTATGGTTGGACTAGCAAAAATTAATTACTAGTTAATCAATCGTTTCAAAATTTCTAGTAATTCTTCTCGAACTACTGGCTTAGATAAATAGCCTTCAGCACCCAACATATTACCCCAAATTTTATCTACATCACTATTTTTTGTAGAACAAAAAACTACGGGAATTTTGCTGGTGTTAGGGTTATTTTTAAGTTCTCGGCAAATTTCAAAACCACTTTTACCTGGTAAAATTACATCAAGAAATATGACATCAGGCTTATTTTTATCAATTTTATCTTGAGCTTCTTCACTACTTGTGGCACTAATCACAGAATAACCTGCCTGTTGTAAGTAACGGCTGATTATTTCCATATCAGTTAAGCCATCTTCAACAACTAAAACAGTATTCATGGCAACTACCTATTCAACTTTCTTAAAATGGGAACACAACTAAACCTAGACGAAAAAACGTGAGTGACTCTACCTGTTTTGAGGACACAAATTAAAGATTTTAAATTTTGAATTTAATCTAAAATCAGCACGCTCAAATGATATATACAAATATGGTATTGTCGAACAAACATCAATCAGAGATTAAAGAATAACTAATACCAATTACAATTTTATGCATTAATAAACTTCAGAAAATTCTAGGTTTTGAAGTTTGAATTATTGCTTAATTGAGGATAATCAGTATAACTTCTTTAGCCGCCAACAAGATGTTACAATTCAAGTAGAATTGTTAGAAATACAAAAACTTGTATTTATTTAATTTTGATTCAATGTTTATGTATAAACCTCAGAAAAAGTACGTAACCAACATAATTTAATGCTTTTATTCTAGAGGCTCAATATGTGGGAAAATTTTAGAAAATCAATATCATTTACTTGATAAATAGGGTGTAATATCATCTTTGCTTGATTACATATTAAACCCGAAAAAACCAAAGAGCTAAAGCTAAGCTTTGTCTTCCCTGCCCTTATACCATTTCACGAAATACCTGATACAGATAGATGGGTAGGGGCGTACGGCTGTACGGGCGTACAGCCTATTCATGTGTTCCAAAGATTTTTGGAAATGGTATTAGCAAGGGGAGGGAATTAAGACCAGTGGCTGTGGGAATAATAACCAATTATGATATAAGACCTTAATTAAAAATTATATGAATAGATGAAAAAAATAGATGTAGTTTAGAACCACACCTAATTATGTATTTTAAATTTTGGATTCTAATTTTTTATTCATCACCCCCAGCAATTTAACGATCGCTGAGTTCGGCAAGTGTATTGTTGGTAAAATTTTTTGTTATGGCTAGCCCTATTCACATTCTGATGTTGATAAATCAAAATTTTCTAATTAATTAAACAATTTGATGATTCATCATCAAGAAAAATTACTAATTTGCTAATTAAAAACCTCCACATTGGATTTATGTTTTTCAATGGGTACGGTGGATGTTGGTAAATATTTTCGTACTATACCCATTACTTTATCAGGTACCACAGGTTTAGTTAGAAAATCTGTAGAACCCACCACCTTGGCACGAACTCTATCTAAAAGACCATCGCTTCCTGTTAATATAATCACTGGCGTATTGGCAAAAGCAGAAATTCGTCGCAACTGAGTGCAGATTTCATAACCGCTGGCCACTGGCATAATCAAATCCAAGAAAATCAAGTCTGGTTTGTCTTGAATCAGAGTTGGTAGAGCTTGTACTGCATCTTCAATTTTAATAAATCTTAGTCCGTTGGCAGTAATAATTTCCTCCAGCATTTTACAAACCTGTGGACTATCATCTACGCAGGCTACTAGTGGAGTATTCAGCTTCTTGGGTTGTGAGATAACAGCGTTATTTTTGACCTCAGACGCTACAAAAGGTAAGTCAGGTACTTCCACTAATTCAATGATTCCTTTGAGAATATAAGGAAGCAACGAACGACTTAGGGGTAGTACATTTTGCTTCATTTTCACCGCCAAATCTCGCAGAGTAAATTTGCCGTTGATAAAATTGACAAAATTTTTGTATACAGATGGACTTACTATTTGTTGGAGTTGTTCTGGTCGTCGCAGAACAGGTGCTAAGTCAGGAGAAAAATTTGCTAAACCAGCTTCTGACCACGTTTTCCACGAGTCTTGCATCTGTTTGACAGACATTTCTGCATTGGTGAAATTTATTGGTGTTTCTAAAATAACTTCTTGGCTACGATTGCAAGTGACAGAAACGAAATTTGCTTGCAGAGCTAGGTCAAATAAAAGTTCTGCTATGGTGTTTTCAGCAATTGACTGAATCTGTTCCCTTTGGATTTTCTGTTTTTTATGCAGGATTTCTATGAGGCGATAATCCCAGTAATCCATTGACATATCTTGGGAGCGCAACTGTAATTTATCAATGTCAATTTGAGGGCAATTTTGAACCATCTGTCTACGCCAACGTCGAAAGGGATGAGTTCCTCCTGTTGCCCAAACTATACGTCCCAAGCGATAGTAAAAAGTCCATTGGCTGCCCTTGGAACTTTTAATATTTAATTTGCCATTGTATTGTAGTTGAGTACAAGTTTTAAATTCATTTACTAAGTTATTTGAAACCATCACTTCCGAGTGGGCCATATTTTATTCCTTTTATTAAAAAACTCGCTCTTAAAAAACCCACATTAGCTATTTAGTGGTTAGCAGATATTTCATACATGAAAATATATTTATTACATAGCAGACTAAATCAAAATTATTAAAAACAAGGTAAATAAGCAATATATGGCAATTCCTAATGATTTGTGAAATATTACATGTTCGGGTTATTGACTGTTAACCTTTGACAGTCAACAATCAACACCGATATTTTTCACAACTGAAATAGGAATGCTATGCTAACAGTCTTAGTAGTAATGGTTTATTTAGCAGATGTTGACGATCGCCATACTTGGTTTTGCTCCTAATCTTCCATCATTCCACTGAGTTGCTATAGCCTGCATCACTAAAATTATTTCAGTATCGATAGTTCATTTTAATGATTATCACACCAAAACATATCCGTACAAGTTCTGAATTATTTGTCCAAAAAATCGGATTTTATCTTCCAGATACTCTTCATATTGATTATTATTCTCAAGTTAAAATCATAATAAATATCTACTAAAATCAACAAATATTAATAGATTATAAAGAGTCTGCGATCGCTGTTAATTTATCGCTGATATTTGGTAGCTATCCTAACAATTAGAAATTGCAGTCCAGGGTTATGGAGTAGGCACTGCTTACGGTTTGCTCAAACCCCGATTTTTGCTTTGTAAACAGTGCTTGCTGTGGGATTATGAAGAGTAGTGCTAGCTGTTAGTATATAGCAATTATTAGGATTGGTTATGGTTTTTGTGGCTGACAACAGCTGCTCTGAGATTACCTTGGTGTTGAGAAAGAAGTTGATGGCCTTCGTCTTTTTCTAAACCAGTCCAGTGCATTAATAGAGCTAACTTTACCCACTTGCCACTACGTTCTAATAAAAAACCAGCAGCTTCTCGACTTAAACCTGTGAGGTCTTGTAAAATTCGCAAAGCGCGATCGCGTAACTTTTGATTTGTTACCGCCACATCCACCATGCGATTGCCGTAAACTTTCCCCAGTTTGACCATTACTCCAGTGGAAAGGATATTTAAAGCTAATTTTGTAGCTGTACCAGCCTTCAGACGAGTTGAACCAGCAACGATTTCTGGCCCTGTCAATAGGCGAATGTCAATATCGGCTTCAAAGCTAACTTGTTCGGCGGGAACGCAGGCGATAAAAATAGTAGCGGCTCCCCGTTGACGAGCTGCATTCAGCGCACCGTGGACGTATGGTGTTGTGCCACCAGCAGTGATGCCAACTACCACATCGAACTGTGTAATGTGGCGTCCTGCGATGGCGGCTTCACCATCTTCAATACTGTCTTCTAAATCCTCAGAACTGCGTACCAACGCACCAGCACCACCAGCAATAATTCCCTGTACCAACTCTGGAGGCGTACAAAAAGTAGGGGGACACTCGGCAGCATCTAATACCCCCAACCGACCGCTTGTACCCGCCCCAACATAAAATAAGCGTCCTCCTTGGTGCAAACGCTCTGCGGTGCGTTCAATGGCTTGTGCCAATTCAACTTTCGCCGCCGCAACTGCCGCCACTGCCTTTCGATCTTCGTTATTGAACAGCTCTACCAATTCCAGAGAACTCAGCTGGTCTAGGTTCGCACTGTTAGGATTTACTAATTCGGTTAAAAGATGCCCGCGTTCCTGTAGGTTTGTCATTTTTCCTTTGTTATTAGTCATTAGTCATCAGTCATTAATCCAATGCCCAATGCCCAATGCCGCTCCATACCAAATTACAATAGTCCTTCAAATTTTCGGCGAATTTTATCTAATTCGGAATTAGACAATTCTGATTCTTCTGCTGACTGCTGATTAGCATCTAAGGAGTCTTCAGGACTATCGTCTTTTTCGGCATCTGGTTGCCAGTCGGTTTGTTCAACGTTAAGTTCCGGCGGAGTGACAAGTGAATTAGTGTTTTCTGGGATAATTTCCCAGTCATATCCGGCACTTTCGCAAAATTCTTGGATTTCCTCAGCATTAATGGCCTCTGGTGTAGGTGTGGGGAAATCTTGAGCTTCCAGCATCAGGGCATAACGCGTGGCGTCGTCTTCTGACTCAAACATCAGAATTGTATTGCGTAGCTTGCCGCCTTCGGCATCGCCCTTCCGAATCGTGTGAATTCCCTCATTTTCGGTTCGGGCATTAAACATCAACACAAAAACACGCATAAATTTAATTATCTATATTTTCAGTTCTAGATCTATTTATATTAAAGTTTTAGATTGTGCATCAGGGAAAGTCACACTTATCAATTTTCACTTTCTTGAGATTTTCCTGAAACCACCAACATCCTTCCGCATAAGTATTGGGTCGAGCAAATGCCGTAACTTAACCCATGAGGCCTTGGGTTCAGTTAACGTATCCTGGAAATGGCATACTGAATCAATGTGCCAGTTAATGCTTGTGCATCCTCGCTGCATCCGGCAATTAATACAGTGAAAGGCAATGACTAAATCTCCCAATCAAGATCGTTTCTCCCCCTCTCCGATTCGTAAGCGTCCGTGGTTGCTGGTATTGAGTCGCGGCGGCATCGCTTTAGGAGGAATTTTGTTGATTGGAATTGTCGGTGGTATTTGGCGGTTGTGGATTTTTGTCCAAAAAGAGTTAACGCCCTTGGCACAGCAAAGTCTGACTACAACACTCAACCGTCCCATAGAACTGGGAAAAGTCACACAATTTTCTTTGACTGGAGTGCAATTTGGAGCTTCAGCGATCCCCGCAACACCCACAGATCCAGATCGAGCCACAGTGGAATCTGTGGAAGTGACTTTCGACCTCTTGCAGTTAATTTTTAACCGCCACCTCAAGCTAGATGTTACCTTAGTAAATCCAGATATTTACATTGAACAGGATGACCAAGGACGCTGGGTTTCCACTGAAATCGCATCATCAGGTGAACCCGGCATCATTAAAACTGATTTGGATAAACTGCGGTTTCGCAATGCCAAGTTGGCATTAATGCCGCAGAAGAGGGGACAAGAGGACGCGGGGACAGGGGGACAGG
>NZ_JACKZU010000097.1:0-22997 GCF_014222165.1 Nostoc sp. 2RC | reverse complement strand
CCCCACGCCCCATGCCCCGTGCCCTATGCCTAATAACTAAATTGTCTGATATTCAGTACCGCCTCTCCATGATCTGGAATCCAAGCTAGCCATTCATCTTTGGAAACTGGACACAATAAAAGTGCTTCGTCAAAACTCCAAGGATTGGGAAGTTCCAAAAGCTTCACCCAACCAGAAACTCTTAACTGCTGTAAACCTTGCAGATTCCGCCTTCTTGCTTGGACAGCAACATCTGGTCTATGAGAATCTAGTTTCATATCTTCGCCTCAGCCTGAACTTATGGGCTAATATAAAATTATTTCTGTAACTTACACTACAAAATAAATAATACTTGTGAAAAGCAACTGTCTTATAACTTTACGTTGGCTAGTGTAAGTGTTTGCTTAATATTGCAAGCTATGACTGTGAGGCACGGCAAGTTGTAGACTGGCTACTAGACCGCAATTCTCCAACTAGAATATGTCATTTACTTCTATGCCCTCGCTGCGCGAGCAACAACATCCCCTAATTCGTCAGCTAGCTGATTGTATTGAGGCAGCTTGGCATCAGCATCTGGATCTATCGCCCTACCATTTGCCAGCTGAGTTGGGGTATGTGGAAGGTAGACTAGAAGGGGAAAAACTGACCATTGAGAACCGTTGCTATCAAACCCCCCAGTTCCGGAAAATGCACTTAGAACTGGCAAAAGTCGGGAGTATGCTCGATATTTTGCATTGCGTCATGTTTCCCCGTCCAGAGTACAACCTGCCGATGTTTGGTTGTGATTTAGTGGGTGGTAGAGGTCAAATTAGTGCGGCGATCGCAGACCTTTCTCCCGTACAATTAGAACGCGCCTTACCAGAATCTTATACTGCTGCCCTTAGCCAGCTAACAGTGCTTAACTTTTCCCAACCGCGGGAATTACCAGAATGGGGAAATATTTTCTCAGATTTTTGCATCTTTGTGCGTCCCATTTCCCCAGAAGAAGAAACAATGTTTCTCTCTCGCGTCAAAGACTTTTTAGACATTCATTGTACCCAAGCGATCGCCTCTAGTCCAGTTCCAGTAGAACAAGTCACCCAAAACCTCGCCGGACAACACAACTACTGCACTAAACAGCAGCAAAACGACAAAACCCGTCGCGTCCTAGAAAAAGCCTTCGGCCCAGCTTGGGCAGAACATTATATGACCACAGTTCTATTTGACCTTCCACAGGAGATTGCTAAATAGGCGGCAAGGGAGATGAAGAGGTAGGGGAAAGGGGAAAGGGGAAAGGGTAAAGGGTAAAGGGTAAAGGGTAAAGGGTAAAGGGGAAAGGGATGAATTTAACAAACTTCGGCGGGTTTAAGTCCCCGGCTTCTATCAAGCCGCAAGTATGTGTTTGCGGGGTCTAAATCCCCGTTACAAAACTGTACTTCAGACGAACAACTTCTTTAACCTTTCCCCCTTTCCCTTTTCCCTTTCCCCTTTCCCCATACCCCATGCCCTTATTCCCGCATCTGTAGGTTCTGTTACGTTTTCCGATAACTGATAAATGTAGAATTCATTCAACGAGAGTTTGATGGAGTCCCAAAATAGAGCAGGGAAATTAATTAAGACCAATTAACTTTAACTAGGTTACAGATAATGACGCGGGGACACAGTGACACAGTGACGCGGAGAATAATGTGTAGCAAAATTTTTGAGAATTGGTATCAGGTCTTTGAAACAAATGATTTTTGATTTTGTTTTTGAATTTTGTCAATAACTGTAGCCTCCGCTGATTAAGTATAAGAATTTAGAATTCAGAATTCAGAATCAATGATGCTTGAATGCCCAAGCTTGATAATTTGCACTAAATCAAGCAGGTATACAACATTTGATTTCCCAACTATTCTGACTTATGATTCCTGAGTCGGAGAGTTCTTTTATCAGTAAATAGTTAGTAAAGTTCACTGATTAGTTAATGTGAACTAGTTTCTCATTGCGGTTGCAAAGTACCGCATCATAGTAGTTTTGGATTTTTAATAGAGACGTAATATCTCGCGTTTCTATATCTGAATGCCCCATTAATTAATTTGAATTCTGAATTCTGAATTCTGAATTCTGGATTCTTTTTCAAATAGCCAGCTACAAGAGTGCATCGTTTTTTTTACAAAGCTTTAGTGTGAGTGTTGAGTGTATATCGCGTGGATTTTAAGCCATACCCGTTGTTTGTCCTAATACTAATTTGAAAAAAGAACGTGATAGATATACACGCTCAAAACCTTGTGATATCTAGTCTTTTAAATTGGTATAAACGGCTGGCAATTGATTAAAAACCCTTTTTTACTCGCATCAGCACAATTCAGATAAACGGGCAACATACTATGTCAAGGGTGACCGAGAAGCCAAAGCCAACTGAGCAAACATTTAATCCCGAACAACCTAAGATTTGGTGGGGTATTGCTGTAGCAGTACCAATAGTAATTGCTGCTGGGGTGCTAGGTACAGCTAAAATCGAGCAGCTGAAAAAACTCAATGTCTCTGCACCGGTAATGCCATCTAGCAATACTGTTAGTGCTGTGGGACGTTTGGAACCGCGAGGTGAAGTGATTAAATTGTCTGCGCCATCCTCAGGATTAGCGCCATCCTCACGAGTTCAGCAGCTTTTAGTGAAAGAAGGTGAAAAAGTCAGACAAGGCCAAATTGTGGCAATTTTGGACAACCGCGATACTCAAATAGCCGCACTAGAAGAAGCAAAAGCTAAAGTCCAAGAAGCCCGTGCAAATTTAGCACAAGTCAGGGCCGGATCTCCGCGAGATATTCAAGCTCAAAGATCGGTTATTGGTCGCCTACAAGCGCAGTTAGTTGGGGAAAAGAACGCTCAGCAAGCGACAATTGCTCGAATTGCAGCTCAGTTAAGTGGAGAAAAACTCGTCCAACAAGCAACTGTGAATCGGCTAGAAGCAGAACTTAGCGGACAAAGAGAAGCTCTCAGAGCAACCCTGGCCCGTATCCAAGCCGAACAGCGTAATGCTCAAGTGGATGCTGGACGCTATGAGTTTTTATACAAAGAAGGTGCAATTTCTCAGCAGGAACGGGATAGAAGACGTTTGAGTGCAATTACAGCTAATCAGCAGGTTGCTGAAAGTCAAGCTACTCTCAAGCAGACATTGGCAACTCTCAGACAGCAACTAGCTGAAGCCAGAGCTACTCAAATACAAAATTTAGCAACTTTGCAACAGCAGTTAATTGAAGCCAAAGTTAACCGTGATAAAACTGTAGCAACTTTGCAAAGGCAAATCGACGAAGAACAAGCCAAATTGAGTAGGCTTTTGGAGGTTAGTCCCACTGATGTGCAAGTGGCTTTAGCTCAAGTTAGTAATGCGATCGCTAATGTCAGAAAAGCCGAAGCAGAACTAAAATTAAGCTACGTTCAAGCGCCAATTGCTGGAGAAATTTTAAAGGTTTACACCAAGTCTGGTGAAGCCATAGGTGCAAATGGCATTGCTGAAATTGGACAAACAAATCAAATGTTTGTAGTTGCTGAAGTCCCTGAAGATAGTATTAGCAAAATACGTCTCGGTCAAAACGCTAGCATCACCAGCGATAACGGAGCATTTAGCGAAGAATTCAAAGGAACTGTCACTGAAATTGGCAGAAAAATTGGCAAAAAAGATGTGCTAAATACAGATCCAGCCGCAGATGTGGATGCCAGAGTCATAGAAGTGAAAATTGCTTTGTCTCCAGAAGACAGTTTGAAAGTTTCTGGCTTAACTTATGCGAAAGTTCTTGTAGAAATTAATCAGTAATACTACTTGGTAAATGATTGCAATCGATGTATTTATACAATCTTTAATCCCGGCAGCAATTATCAATCCAAAATCCCAAACTTTTACTGAAACTGTCGAAGTATCTAAAATTCAAAATGGTCTAATTCCTCAGAAATTAATCTTTAATAATGAATAAAAAAATCCCTTTGTCGTGGCTACAACTAACAAGAGAAAAGACTCGCCTAGCTGTGGCTTTGGCAGGAATCGCTTTTGCTGATATTTTGATGTTTATGCAACTCGGATTTCGAGATGCTTTGTATTATAGTAACGTTCGATTCCATAACAGTTTGCAGGGCGATCTTGTTTTAATTAACAGTCAATCTAGTGCTGTTTTGGCAATGAGGAGCTTTTCTCAAAGACGATTATATAAAGCTTTAGAGTTACCAACAGTACAATCAGTACATCCCATATATTTAGATTATACAACCTGGAAAAATCCTGTCACGGGTCGCCCTCGTAGCATCTTGATATTTGGCATGAATCCAGAAATTAATTTGGTGAATTTGCCTGGAGTTGAAGAAAATTTAGAAAAACTTAAACTACCAGATGTAGTTTTATTTGACCGTTCTTCTAGAGTTGAATATGGGCCAATTGCTGCTGATTATGACCAAGGAAAAACCGTCACTGCCGAAGTAAGAAGGCGGCGAATTAAAGTAGTAGGCATGTTTACTTTAGGTGCATCATTTGGTGCAGACGGTAACTTAATTACCAGCGATGTTAACTTTCTGCGGATATTCAGTACTCGTCAGAAAGGATTAATTGATATTGGATTAATTAGATTAAAACCAGGAGCAAATGCCAACGCTGTTGCTGAGGATTTAAGAAAGTATATACCTAAAGAAATAAACGTTCTAACTAAACAAGAATTTATTGATTTTGAGCGAAATTATTGGGCGAGTAGTACAGCGATCGGATTTATTTTCACGCTAGGCACTATCATGGGTTTTATTGTTGGCACTGTAATTGTTTATCAAATTCTGTATACAGAAGTTTCAGATCATTTATCTGAGTACGCCACCCTCAAAGCCATAGGATATACACATAATTATTTATTGACAGTGATTCTGCAAGAGGCTTTTATGCTAGCAGTTTTAGGATATTTACCCGGATTTGTTTTTGCTTTGTTAATGTATCAACGAGCCAGAGAAGCAACGCTTTTACCAGTATTTATGAGTTTCGATCGCGCCACAACCGTGTTGATTTTGACCATAATTATGTGTTTTGTGTCCGGTGCGATCGCAGTCCGAAAATTACGTTCTGCTGACCCAGCAGATATATTTTGAAGAAGAATACAGAACTCAAAATTCAGAATTCAGAATCAATTTATCCGCCAGTTTATTACAAACAGTTCTGTAGTGGAAGTGTTAAATCATAACTAACAAATTTATGAATAAACAAGAACCTGTAATTGCCATTAAAAATCTCAATCATTACTACGGCAAAGGCGCACTGAGAAAACAGATTTTATTTGACATTAACCTAGAAATTTATCCTGGCGAAATTGTCATCATGACTGGGCCATCAGGTTCCGGAAAAACCACATTACTAAGCTTAATTGGTGGTTTGCGGTCTGTACAAGAGGGAAGTTTGAAATTTTTAGGTGAAGAAGTATTTGGTGTCAATCAAAACAAACTGGTGCAGATGCGGCGTAATATTGGTTATATTTTCCAAGCTCACAATTTGCTGGGGTTCTTAACTGCCAAACAAAACGTCCAAATGGCAGTAGAATTAAGCGATCGCATTTCTCAAGCAGAAGCAATGGCTAAATCAGAAATGATGCTGCGGGCTGTTGGTTTAGAAGAAAGAGTTAATTATTACCCAGATAATCTTTCTGGCGGACAAAAACAAAGAATTGCCATCGCCCGCGCCCTAGTTAATCGTCCTCCCCTAGTGCTAGCAGATGAACCAACAGCAGCATTAGATAAACAATCAGGACGCGATGTCGTAGAAATCATGCAGAGCTTAGCTAAAAATCAAGGTACTACTATTTTGTTAGTCACACACGACAATCGTATTTTAGACATCGCCGATCGCATCATACAAATGGAAGATGGCCTGTTAACTCGTAATTCTTCAAATACAGTAATTCAGTCTTAATTTTGATGTCACTAGTGACAAATGACAAATGACAAACATAATTATTGTTTAGCCAAGCCTTATCTTTTCGTTCCAGGTTGGTTTGGTGGAGTCGGGGCGACTGGTTGGCGACTGGTACGAAACGTTACATTCACGCCTTCATTTGATTGCTCCAATACCAGTAAAGGCGTAGGCTTAGCTTTTTGATCCCAATGCATTGTAGCAATCCGACCTTGAATTGTTGGTTGCCAACTATCTTCATCTTCCATCGGACTTAAATAAGTTTCTATACAATCAATAATTTGGCTAATAGTTGCGGAAGTTGCTTGCGTTGGTAACTTCATTAACCGGACTTGAATCCGAAACAATACGCGTTTAGCAGAGTTCGGTGGAGTACCAGTTTCATACTCTACATCAAAAATTTCATCCACTTGCCGACCGGCGCTGTTAGCAATTCCCACCGATCCTTGTTGGGCTTGATTTGGACGCAGCGCTTGAGAAATTTTATCTTTCACCTTAATCTTTACTTGATTGAGAATCGCAAAGTGAAATACTTCCTCTGACATCCGCATTCGCAAATAATCTAAGTTAAAATCCCGTGAATTCACCAAATCGGGATTCGTTTCCATTTTGCGAATTGTTTCCAAAGCCAGCTTAAATTTTTTTTCTAATTCTCGCGCGCGGAATTGTTCAAACTTAATTTTTTTCTCCAGTTTATTCATCTGGATTTTACTATACACAATCAAAGCAATCACCACTAAAGCCAGTCCTCCAGAGGTTAGCACCAAGAACGGTGGTATTTGAGGATTATTTGCTGGCACTTCTTGGGATGCCTTTTTAGTTTTTGTCCCAGAGGATTGGGCAAGAAACATCGAAGTAGGCATGGTTGGAAAACTGAAAAACTTGACTCCTAATGTTTAGGATTCCCAAATTTTTCAGTTCATCTTGCTGTATGATTAATATTTTTTACAAAGTACTGGGGACTGATGACTAGAAACTGGGGAAAATCAACGAAATATCAAAGATTGTGCGCCCTGTAGAGACGTTGCACTGCAACGTCTCCACAATTGCAACGTCTCCACAACGATAAATCAAGGTTTTTAGCGTTTATGTGTAATTCTTAACCCCTCAGTCAACAGTTAACAGTCAACAGTCAACACTCCCAACCCCTTATGCCAAAAAATTTGAGCCTCACCGCTTTGAGTAATATTCGTCTCATCGCCACAGATATGGATGGCACTCTGACAAAACGAGGAAAGTTTACTCCTGCACTGCTGCAAGCTTTGGAAGATTTAGCAGCAGCTAACATTAAGGTACTGATTGTCACCGGACGTTCTGCTGGGTGGGTGAGTGGATTAAGTAGTTTGATGCCTGTAGCAGGTGCTATGGCAGAAAATGGCGGTTTGTACTTTCCACCAGGAAATCAGAAACCAGTAGTCTTAACACCCATTCTCGATTTAGCTAAGCATCGCCAGCACTTGGCTACAACTTTTGAAAAGTTACAAACTCAATTTCCCCAAATCCAGGAATCTGTTGATAATCGCTTTCGTGTCACAGATTGGACTTTTGATGTAGCTACTTTGAGTCAAGACGAAATCCAAACCATAAATCATCTGTGTCAACAAATGGGTTGGGGGTTTACTTACAGTAACGTCCAGTGTCACATTAAACCCCAAGGACAAGATAAAGCTGTAGGATTGTTGCAAGTATTACGCGAATATTTGCCTGATTATTCACCAGAACAAATTGTCACCGTAGGCGATAGTCCCAATGATGAAAGTTTATTCGATCGCCGTTATTTTCCTATTTCTGTAGGCGTGGCAAATGTGCTGGAATATGCAGATAAATTGCAACATCAGCCTGTTTATGTTACCACTGCTGCCGAAGGTGATGGATTTTGTGAGTTAACTAATTACATTTTGCAAAGCTTCCAAATCCCTAATTAAGGAAAATCAGAACTTGCTCTAAAATAATCTTGTAGCAGCAATCTTACAATCATCACCCAAACACAAAGGCATACAAAGCAAGTGCGCCCTATAGAGACGTTGTAATTGCTAGTGTCTACAACGATAAATCAAGGGTTTTAGCTAATCCACATCATGCGTAATTTTGAATTTTGAATGGATGAATTTTAAATTCGGAGCAAAGCGACGTGACGGCTACTCTACCTGTTAATGTCAAATCAGAAATCTTTTACCCTAGTGCTGATGGTCAACCAGTGGCAGAAACCTACGACCACCTTTATGCTTTATTAACTACCTTAGAAGTACTCAAACAGTATTTAGCAAACCGTCAAGCAACAGTATTAGCAAATCAATTTCTTTACTATGCACAAGGCTTTCCCAAATTACGGGTAGCACCAGATGTGATGGTAATTTTTGATGTTGCGCCAGGTGGTCGCGATAACTATAAAATTTGGGAAGAAGGCCAAGTACCAACAGTAATTTTTGAAATGACATCCTTTAGTACTAAAGGACACGACGAAATCTTCAAAAAGACTTTGTATGAGCAGTTAGGTGTTAAAGAATACTGGTTGTTTGACCCAAAAAGCGAGTGGGTAGAACAACAGTTACGTGGCTATCGGCTGCGGGGAGAAGTCTACGAACCAATAGAAGATGGACGCAGCGAACCCCTACAGCTGCGTTTAGCCATCGAAGGAAAGATAATTGCCTTTTATCGAGAAGATACAGGGGAAAAATTACTCATCGCCGATGAATTGGTAGAAGCTTTACGGCAGGAAGTTATAGCAAGACAACAGGCAGAAGAACGCGCAGAACAAGAAAGCCAACGCGCAGAACAAGAACGTCAACGTGCAGAACAAGCACAATTAGAAATAGAACAGTTAAAGGCAAAATTGCGATCGCTCAACATAGACCCTGACACTATATAGTAATTTTTTATACTTTGAATTGAAATTGTGTTACTTACTTATCCCCGCACGCAAGTATTACGAATTACAAATTACGAATTACGAATTATTATCAAGTCAAATTTATTACTTTAGGCATATTACAATAAATGGATATCTAACGCTTTTGTTAATTCGTCTGTCACAATTATTTTTCAAATTGCTATTAGCGTTGGATTTATAACTTTTATCAAAAAGTGCAAACCAAAATCAAATAAGTTTTATCATCTGTTAATTTCCTAACTAGATTGGCTGTTGCTATGTATAGAGCCAACAATTTACCTTTAATTATTGAGGGATAAAATCATGCAAGAAATTGAGAGATTCTTTAGTAACTTATTCAGTAGCATATTCAACCGCTTTAAATATTCTGCAATGGACGCTACTGAGCGAAAAGTCAAAGACACTATCAACCAACAGGTTGAACAGTATCAACAAAGATCCAAACCAAAGGATCGAGAAGACCGACAATAGAAATATCTTTTGCTGGTGAATTAAGGTATCACAACGGTGTGGCGATCGCACTTAAAAAAGCTCAAAATAGCAATATTTTCATGAATAACAGCATAGCGCTTGCCAACTTATTGAGTGGCCAGCGCTATTTTCTCATTTTTACAAAAAATATCCGATACAAACTAAAGTAG
This sequence comes from Nostoc sp. 2RC, assembly GCF_014222165.1. NCBI lineage: Bacteria > Bacillati > Cyanobacteriota > Cyanophyceae > Nostocales > Nostocaceae > Nostoc > Nostoc sp. 2RC. The sequence continues at coordinate 13,596 of NZ_JACKZU010000097.1, read as the reverse complement.
ATAAAACAATACCACAAAACACCCTTATAGTTAGTAGTGTTAATTTATGCAAATACTGTTAAACGATCGCTATCGAGTGATTCGCACTTTAGGAAGCGGTGGGTTTGGTGAAACTTTCCTCGCCGAAGATACTCAAATGCCTTCTAACCGCCGTTGTGTAATTAAACAGCTAAGACCAATTCACAACAACCCGCAAATTTATCAATTAGTGCAAGAAAGATTCCAACGGGAAGCAGCAATTTTAGAAGATTTGGGTGGCACAAGTAACCAAATTCCTACTTTGTATGCTTACTTTCAATCAGATGGACAATTTTACTTGGTTCAAGAGTGGATAGAAGGCGATACCTTAACAGCGAAAGTACAACAACAAGGCTTATTAAGTGAAAGCGCCGTTAGAGAAATATTAATAAATTTATTACCAGTACTAGAACAAGTACACAATCAGCGGATTGTCCATCGAGATATCAAACCAGATAATATTATTTTGCGTCATCGAGACCATAAAGCAGTGCTGATTGATTTCGGTGCTGTCCGCGAATCAATGGGAACAGTGGTGAATTCCCAAGGCTTACCGACCAGTTCCATTGTGATTGGTACGCCGGGATATATGCCAAGCGAACAAGCCGCAGGTAGACCACTTTATTCGAGTGATTTATACAGTTTGGGAATCACAGCAATTTATCTTCTCACGGGAAAACAACCACAAGAATTAGAAACAGATTCACGCACTGGAGAAATTATTTGGCACAGACATGCCTTGAGTATTAGTCCTACATTAGCAGGAGTGATAGATCGAGCGATCGCCTACCATCCACGCGATCGTTTTGCTACAGCCAGAGAAATGTTAGACGCTTTGCTATTTGGTTCAGCAGCACCAACAGTACCTTACAACCAACCACCAGTAGCGCCAACAGTACCTTATAATCAACCGCCAGTAGCGCCAACAGTACCTTACAACCAACCACCAGCAACGCCAACAGTACCTTACAACCAACCACCAGTAGCCAACGTACAACCTCCTGCAACACAACAAAATACAGTTGCTGTTAGTCCAGGTTATAGTAGCCAACCTCCCAATCAAAATAGTAGCCAAAACAATGGACACAAAGGAATCCTTCTCGGTAGTTTAATTGCTGGTGGTTTAATTGGTGGTTCTATAGTTATTGGTTTTGCTGTCAATAAATCAAATCAACCAATAGCTGAATCTACACCGTCATCGGCTGAACTTTCAACAAATAGCAATAACAAACCAAGCGTTTCACCATCATTAAATTCTCAAGATCCTGTCGATTCTCCAGTTGTCCAACAAACTACACCGTCAGTTCAAGAACCAGTTGATTCTCCAGTCGTGCAACAAACTACGTCACCCGTTCAACAATTTAACTCCACACAACAACAAATTAATCGACCCTCAGCAGAACAAGCAGTGGAAAATTATTACGAAACTATTAACAATGGGGAATATCAACAAGCCTGGAATCAGCTATCTCCCAGTTATCAAAATAATCAACGCCTCCATCCCAAAGGTTATCTTTCTTATATTGATTGGTGGGGAGGACAAGTAGAAAGCGTAGATGTTGAACAAGTGAATTTAATAGAAAATAATTCCGAAACAGCCACGGTTAATGCTCAATTGAGATACTTTCTGAAAAACGGCAAACAATCACCTAGTTCTGTAATTTTTTCGCTGTTATGGGATCAAGGAAATAGTAGATGGGTTATAACTGGCGCTAAATAAAATCGCATTTGATAAAGAATTCCAAATTAATTACAAACAACTGGAAATCCCCCAATATTAGCCAGCAACTTTTTTATTCTGAATTCTGACTCCTAAATCCTAACTCCAAACTCCAAACTCCTAACTCCTGAATTCTGAATTCTAACTCCTGAATTCTCAATTCTGACTCCTAACTCCTGAATTCTGACTCCTGACTCCTGAATTCTGACTCCTGACTCCTGAATTCTGACTCCTGAATTCTCCTTCAAAAAATATCTTTTCGCTTTTGCAAATAAAACGTTATTGCTAAATAAATAAATGCGTGCAGACATAAAATACTCCAATTTAAACTTAAATTAGACCATGTTGCTTCATAAACAGGCGTTGGTTCAAATGGTTGGGTAACTGTACTGCCATCAGGTAATTTAATCGGTTCGGGAACCAGTTGATTAAGATTAACTAAAGCACCGTAAGCTCCCACTGACCAACGGCTGAGCATTAACCAAGATAATTTACTGGCAATACCTTCCATTTTGAATAAAACGCCAGAAAAGATAAATTGAGGAAGTAACAACAAAGGTAAAGCACTATTGGCTTGACTAGTATTTTTGACGAAAGCTGACACCAATAAACCCAGACTGAAACTAGTTACAAGTGTCAAAAATGTAGTAATAATTAATCCCAATGGCCAGGAAATTAATTCTGGTTCTGGTGATTTAAAAAAGAGAAAAATCACCGTTGCCATTAACAGTGTTTGTAATCCTGCTAAAATTGAAAGAATTGCCACTTTAGAAGTAAGATAAGCAAATAAACCCAAATTTACCAGCCGTTCTCGTAGGTAAATTGCTGATTCTTTGACAATTTCTTGTAATGAACTAGAAAGTCCTACCCATAATGCAGCACAAGTAAAGACAAATAACACCCGCAAAGCTAAAGGTGCAAGAGCCGGATCTGGTTGTTCTCCTAATACTAAAGGGTCTTGATTGCGGATGGCAAATGTCATTAAACTAATACTGATTGGTGCTGTTAAAAGTGCTAAAGTCAAGTTGATGCGATCGCGCTTTTGAATTTGAAAGTAACGTTGGGTCAAAATCTTCAATTGTTCCCCAAAAGAAATGCCATGACTGTGATTATTAACAATATCTGATTCTCGTAATTGAGTACCAGAATTAAGACGATTTTCAATATAGCGGCGATAATCATCTGATTGTCGGAATTTGTTAGCTTGGTCGATGATGTTTTCTGGTTTTTCTAGCTGATTATAAATATCAGCAAAGTCATCTTTAACAGCAAAAAACCGTAAACATTCATCAGGAGGGCCAAAATAACATAGCTTTCCTCCTCTACCGAGAAAGACAACGCGATCGCACAATTTAATATTCGTCGTTGCATGAGTTACTAAAATAACCGTGCGTCCCTCATCGGCTAATTTGCGTAACAGCTGCATCATTTTTTTATCCAATCCAGGATCGAGTCCAGAAGTTGGTTCATCCAAGAAAAACAACTTCGGATCGGCTAGTAATTCCACCCCAATGCTTACCCGCTTTCGCTGTCCTCCACTTAGTTGAGACACCTTAGCATCCCGACGATGGGACATTTCTACATCTTGTAAAGTCTTTTCCACCACCTGAGTGACATTAATATCTGGTGGTAGTCGCAGCTTGGCGGCGTAGGTAAGAACTTCAGACACGGTGAGTTCTTGGTGAATAATATCGTCTTGGGGTACATAACCAATGTGGGTGCGGTACATGTTGAAATTGTTCCGCAAATTTTCACCATTTAAATAAACTACACCTTGGGTTGTTTGTTCGACTCCCAATAGCGTCCTCATCAAAGTTGACTTCCCAGCACCACTTCCCCCCACCAAGGCGACAAACTGTCCGGGTTCAATGGGTATAGAAATATCATCCAATCGCCGCTTGTCTCGATCTTGGATTACAAGATTGCAAGCATCCAAGCGAATTTTATTTCCGCGATCGAGTATTTGTAACTCATCGCCACGCAACACCAGTGTAAATGGGCCGATGCGAATTGTTGCTCCTGCTGACAATACAGCAGTACCATTGACTTTTTGCCCATTGACAAAAACACCATTTGTACTATAGTCACGCAGAATATAACGCCCTTGAGCGTCCGTATCAATTGTGGCGTGACGGCGAGAAACAGTAGGGGCTTCTAGAGGTAAAGTAGCATTGACATCGCGACCGAGTAAAATCGACCGATTTTTCAGAGAAATTCTTTGTAATTGCTGCTTATTGTTCGTTGAAGTCTGGGTTGGATTATAGTATGTAAGTACTATTTGGTCTTGAGAGTTTTGACCGATGCGGATTTCCGTGCCGTTTTTCAGGCTATAGCCGGATTCTGGAGTGATGCGAGTCTCATTGATATAAAGCCCATTGGTACTAGGTTTTTCACCATTTCCGTCATAAATGCGATAGTCTTCGCCATCTTTTCGTAAAAGGGCTTGATATCTGCCTACAAGTTGCCAATCTACAGGGACAACCAAATCAGCAAAAGCGCGATCGCGTCCTAATATGTGTTGTTGCTCCTTGAGTTCAAAGTATAAAATTATTCCTTTATTTTCTAGTTTTAAATAAGAATTTACACTTGTAATATTTTTGCCTACACTCATAAACTTAAGTTGATTTCAAAATGTTTAATTATGGATTTTCCAGAGCAGATGTACTAAAGCCACATCACCCGTTACCAACAAACACAAGGCAAGTCCCTATTTCCTTTTACACACTTCTTTGTCTCCTACACCCCCACATCCAATACGGTTCCGATAAACAGTATGAACTTCCCTTATGGTCTGGGAAAAAGTTAAGGGGTAAAAAATGTATTTGAAACCTTTACCCTTTACCCTTTCCCCCTTTCCCCCTTCCCCTTTAACCGAACTGTATTGCCCCCACACCCATGTTTCTTAAGAGAATATTGTCATGAGAAATAGCAGGTGAAGCCAAAAATAAGGAAAATATCTAAGGTACATTGATAAGAGGCGCACGCTGGTAAGTTTTCATGACAACAACGCTGCTAAACAATCGCTATCAAGTTATCCAGGTAATTGGTGCTGGTGGGTTTGGCGAAACTTTACTCGCAGAAGATACTCACATGCCTTCTCGGCGTCGCTGCGTAATTAAGCAACTCAAACCGATAACCAATAATGACCCCCAAACCTACCAAATAATCCAAGAACGGTTTAAAAGAGAAGCAGCAACCTTAGAGTATTTGGGTGAAAGTTGTAACCAAATTCCCAAACTTTATGCTTATTTTTCTGAGAATGGGCAGTTTTACCTCGTCCAAGAATGGATTCACGGACAAACTCTGACAAAAATTATTGAAGCCAAGGGATTTGAGAGTGAAACTGTTGTTCGAGAAATCCTGTTGAGTCTGCTGCCAGTTTTAGATTATGTCCACAGCAAAGGTATTATTCACCGGGATATCAAACCAGAGAACATCATTATCCGTTCTGTTGATGGCAAACCAGTGTTGATTGATTTTGGTGCAGTCAAAGAAACCATTCGTTCCGTGGTGGCTACTCCAGGATACCCCACGCGATCGCTCGTTATTGGTACGCCTGGTTATATGCCTAGCGAACAAGCAGTTGGGCGTCCAGTTTATGCCACTGATATCTACAGCTTGGGTTTGACGGCTGTTTATCTGCTAACTGGCAAACACCCGCAAGAACTACAAACCGATTTGCAAACAGGCGAAATCCTTTGGCAGCAGCAAGCGCCTCACGTCTCTGCCCAATTGGCTGCGGTACTCAATCAGACAATTAAGCCTCATGCAGGCGATCGCTACAGTACTGCTAGTAAAATGTTATACGCATTGCGGTCTTCTAGTGACATTTCTCCAAAGCCACCAACAACTGCTAACACACTCAGCTTATCTCCCCCTCATACGTCAACTCGACAAACCCAGCCCTTATTTTCTCCCCCAAAAACTCCAATTACTCACGGATCTTCTCAGGCTGGAAACTGGCAAAAACCTGCTGTGATTTTTGGTAGTTTGCTCATAGGCGGCTTAATTGGTGCAGTTGCAATTTTTGGCATGACTCGCCAGCAACAACTACAGACAAACATAGCCACCAGTCCTACTTCCTCTCCAGAATCTCAGCCCACTCCTACATTTACCAATCCACCCATTTCTTCCCGACCTTCTCCAGTGCCAGTAGTACCCACTCCACCACCACAACCACAAATAACTCCCGAAATACCAGCTTTTAATCCGCCAGTTGTATCCACGCCACAACCAGACAACGAACCTGTATTTACACAAACTCCAACACCACAGCCAGAACCGGAGAATCAAGTTCCGCTGTCCACACCAGAAGTACCTTCCACACCGCAGAAAAAGCCCCTCAGTAAATTAGCTGCAACTGCCAAGAAACAACAAGTTCCGGCATTTCCCACAGGCACATCCAGAAATGTTGTCGAATCTGCCCTCGGCAAACCAACAAGAGATTTAAGGGGTGCTTGGGGTAATACCCGTGCTGTTGTTTACAAACTCGTACCAAACAAAATAGACCTTGGCTACTTATTCGATCGCAATTCTCAAGTCCTGCGTCAAACTGAGGTATCTTTTGCTGATACCGTAGAACCACAGCTAATGCAGTCTACTCTCAATCAACTCTTGAATGGGCAAGCCACTGAAGATATCAAACAGGGACTAAGACAGGTACAGCAAGGCCAGTCCGACAATTTTAGTTTCAAAAATGGTTCAGTCAAGGGCCAGATTATTCGCCAAGAATGTAATTTTATTTACATTAGTATTTGGGATGAAGATTTACATGATTTTGTAAATCCGTCTACAGGTAAAAAATGTTGATTTCCAATAAAATTTTTGTATCTCACAACACAGATACAGTATTCAACATCACAGTTAAAAACACCAGTTTTTTGAGCTAAAATCCGCACAATTTCAGTCTCCCTAAGCACAAAAACTAGATTTTTAAGATTAGTAAATTTGGCTTCGATATTTTGGAAATAAACTCATAAAATTCTATTTTTCCCATAGCCCATACCCCATGCCCAATACCCGATGCCCGATGCTCCATAACTCTTTTTAATTCTGAATCATCATAAAGTTATAAATACCATTATTAAGTTTTTAATAATACTTGTCTCAGGTTCCACATTCATGTCGTAAATTGCGATCGAAATTGTGTAATCTGAAAACAGCTAAGCTAATGATTCTTTTGAGGTCTGATGACTCCTACAATTATGCGTCAGCTTTGGTCTGTGGTTGAAACCGCCCAAGCTAAGATCCTCTTACAACTTGATGATGCTAGCTTGGTGCAGTGGTTGGTGAAACAAACAGCAACGCAAATTTTGTTAAATTCCCACGAAACTGATTTTCTCAGCCACTACATTCAATCCCGGCTAGCACTCATACGTGATATTGCTCACGAACGTCAGTGTGGATAAAAGCAAAATCATTAAATTTAGAATTCAGAATTCAGAACTTAGAATTCAGAATTCAGACTTTTTTTAAGCTCGACTTGTTTGGGGAAAATAACCTTCCACTAAACAGTCTGAGCCTATTACCCGCCAACGAATGCGTTCCAAAGATAGTGCCTGAGTCATAGTAGTAAAACCTAAATCGCCGACGGGCGTGGGAGCAATGCTACCTCCAATGATTTTTGGGGCAATAAACGCTAAGACTTTTTGCACTGCTCCTTGAGCGATCGCACTCGCAGCTAAAGTACTACCACACTCCCACAAAACACTACAAAAACCCCGTTCATATAAGTACGCCATTGCTCGATCTGGTGTAAGCGATGTTAGTTCCACTACCTCCACCCCTTGTTTAAACAACAGTTGTTGAAAATCAGGGTTAGCACCTTCCTCTGTCAACACTAAAGTAGGTGCATCCGCAGTTTGCCACAGATGGGCATTTTCCGGTAAGTTAAGACGGCGACTCATGACCACCCGCAAGGGATTATGTACCCCCACTTGATGGCTAGTTAAATAAGGATTATCCAGTCGTACTGTATTACCACCAACAATTACAGCATCACAAGCCGCCCGCAACTGATGTACCTCAGTGCGCGAATCTTGGCTTGTTACCCAAGCACTGTGACCAGAGGTAGTAGCAATTTTGCCATCTAAAGTCATGGCATATTTTAAAATTCCCAACGGTCGTTTGTAGAGAATGCGATGAACAAAACCTTCATTTAGCTGACGACAAGCCTCTTGTTCTACTCCCACCAACACCTCAATCCCAGCAGCACGTAAGCGAGCAATACCTCCTCCAGCCACCAGTGGATTAGGATCGACCATACCCACCACCACCTTTGCCACCCCTGCTTTAACCAAGGCTTCCGAACAAGGGGGAGTACGTCCGTAGTGATTGCAAGGTTCAAGACTGACATAGATTGTTGCGCCTTGGGCCCGAACTCCTGCTGCTTTCAAGGCAAACACTTCTGCATGAGGCTCACCTGCACGAGGATGAAATCCTTCCCCGACAATCTCGCCATCTTTAACAATCACCGCTCCCACTAGCGGATTTGGTGAAGTACGCCCCAAAGCACGGCGAGCAAGTTCCAAACACCGCTGCATCATGCGAGAGTCAAAGTCGGTTCCTACTTTTTCCTTCGGCGGTGAATCCCCATCGGTGTTAGGCCGCATGAGAAATGTATTTTCCTGAGAGTAATTGGGTAGGGATGCATCCGCTTGAACGACCACTGGGAAATTATCCATAATTTTAGGCAACACTGTTAGTATTCTGCACACATGGGCGCAGACTCTTGGCAAGAGAATCGCGCTTTGCTCCTGATAATTAAACAGAGTTATATCCAGGCGCTATTTGGCTGTCTTAACTTGCATCAGCCTGTAATATTTACATTTCACTTTAGCTTGAATCTATAACAATTCTCATTTGAATGAGACACGCTCCTACAAAGATTTGTACTATTTTCTCGACACTAGGCAATAATTTGAAAATTTTAGGGTTATCTAAATCACAACTTCGGTGACTCAGGACTCAGTTTGGGATAGAGTATTGTGTGTGCCAACTTAGATCGCCACCTGATGGAGACTGCAATGAGTAAGGCTGTAATCACCGTAACTGATGCTGATTTTGAAACCCAAGTGTTAAAAGCCGAGCAGCCTGTATTAGTTTACTTTTGGGCTTCTTGGTGTGGGCCTTGTCAATTAATGTCCCCCATGATTAACTCAGCTGCCAGTGCTTATAGCGATCGCCTCAAAGTCGTTAAAATGGAAATTGACCCCAACCCACTCACAGTTAAACAGTACCAAGTGGAAGGAGTCCCCGCCCTCAGGCTGATTCAAGGAGAAAAACTACTAGAATCCACAGAGGGAGTTATCGGGAAAGAAAAATTACTCAGCCTTTTAGCCAAGCATTTAGATACTAATTAGTCATTAGTCAATAGTCATTGGTCATTTGTCCTTGGACTAATGACAAAGTATAAAGCCTCTTATCAAGTTTCCTCTGATAGGGTAAAAATTCGCCGTGTTACGCGAGCGTCTATTTTCCTATCTCCTATCATTACGGGGAAGCAAGCCAGTAAGGAAACTCCAAAAAATAAATTATTTCCGTTAAAGTGTTGACCGTTGACTGTTGACTGTTAACTGTGAACCGTCAACAGTGAACAGTCTTCTATGAAATATTTTTTTAATTGGAAGTCCCTAACAACTCTCCATCAATAGATAGATAGATACAGAACTTTGTAACAACAGACAAATAAATAATGACCAATGACTAATGACTAATGACCAATGACCAATGACCAATGACTAATGACCAATGACTAATGACCAATGACTAATATACAGTTTGCAAAACGTTTACAACCCCTACAATCCAATGTATTTGCGGATATGGATAGAGCCAAAGCACTTGCTTTGGCTGCTGGAGTCCAGCTAATTGATTTGTCTTTGGGGTCTTCTGATTTACCAGCCGAGGCACATGTTATTGAGGCCATCGCCCAATCTCTTCACGATTGCACCACCCACGGCTATCTATTATTTAATGGTACTCAAGGCTTTCGGGAAGCCGCAGCCAACTGGTACGAACAAAAATTTGGCATCAAAGTCGATCCGCAAACTGAGGTGCTACCCTTAATTGGTTCTCAAGAAGGTACCGCCCATTTACCCTTAGCATTGCTCAATCCTGGAGATTTTGCCCTGTTGCTCGATCCTGGTTACCCTTCCCATGCTGGAGGAGTCTATCTCGCAAGTGGGCAAATCTACCCAATGCCACTTAGGGAAGAAAACGGTTTTTTACCAGTGTTTGCTGATATTCCCGCCCCAGTCCTGGCTCAGTCCCGGATGATGGTGTTAAGTTATCCCCACAATCCCACAGCTGCCATCGCTCCTTTATCTTTCTTCCAAGAAGCTGTGGCCTTCTGTCAGCAACACAATCTCGCCTTGGTTCACGATTTCCCCTACGTGGATTTGGTATTTGAACAGACTGGCGACTGGGAGAAAAACCTTCCCAATTCAAAATCCAAAATCCAAAATCCACAATCCCTAGTCCCTTCTATCTTGCAAGCTGATCCACAAAAAAGCGTTTCAATTGAATTTTTTACCCTTTCTAAGTCCTACAATATGGGCGGCTTCCGTATTGGCTACGCCATTGGCAATGCCCAATTAATCAATGCGTTACGCCAAGTAAAAGCTGCTGTTGATTTTAACCAGTATCGGGGAATTTTAAATGGGGCGATCGCTGCCTTGACTGGCCCTCAAGCTGGGGTTAAAACTGCTGTTGCTACGTTCCAGCAGCGCCGTGATGCTTTCATTACTGCTTTACACCGCATTGGCTGGAATGTTCCCACTCCCCAGGCCACAATGTACATCTGGGCAAAGTTACCTTCACCTTGGAGCCAAAACTCCATAGAATTTTGCACTCAACTAGTCAAACAAACTGGCGTCGCTGCTTCTCCAGGTGCAGGTTTTGGTAAATCCGGCGAAGGATATGTCCGCTTTGCTTTAGTGCATGAGCCATCTTTGCTAGAAACTGCTGTGGAAAGAATGGCTAAGTTCTTAAATTCAAACTGAATGCTAAGCATTTTTTAGATGGGGTAGTACACTTGTGCTGTGCTACCCAGTTTTTACGTATATATACTAAAATTAAAACCAAAATTTTTACGTATTTGATGACACTAAACTTTTTTAACCAATTAAGTAACTATACATAAGTTTTTAGAAAAATATTCGTCATCATTTTACCGATAATCAACACGAACTTCACCCAATCAAGTCTCTCCGTTTCTTAAACTGGGTTTGTATGTTCAGCTACCAGAAACGGCTAACAATACAATTGTGTCCCTAAGCAGCAGTATTGCCACAAAGCCTGTAGCCAAGACAGTCCAAGCCTAGAAATAGCAGTAGTTTAAACCTTAACTTCTAAACTAACGGAGACTAAAAAAAATGAAGATGACTTTTCAGAAACTTGTGATTGGTGCATCGATGGCTATTGGTGTGAGCGCTGTTGCCACTGTACCAGCACAAGCTGGGACGTTGACTGGCGCTACCATAGGCGGAACGGCAGCAAGTGACTATTTAGTCTATGATGTATCGGGTAACAGTACTGTACTTGTACCAAATACTCAAACAAACGTCCAGAAAGTTCTGGATGGCTCTGCTGCAAACCCCACTGGAAATGTAGAACTACGAGCCACCACTGAGCAGTCTGGTTTTGATTTCAGCAAAAATACCACCTTGAGCGGACAAATTGGTGGTCAAAGTATTATCCTAAGCAGTCTGACAGCAACAGATTGGTTTAGTACTGGTTCAGGATTGAGTACAAGCTATGGCGCACAGAACTTTGCAAATTCTTGGTTTAACCAATTTTATAATGCAGCTGGTCTAGCTGCTAATGAATCTGCAATTAAATCGGCACTGGGTCTACCAAGTTTTACCCCTAGCTCACTTCTACGCCAGCAAGCCTTTAACACATTTTTCAATATCAATGGTTTCCAACGCTCTAGCGACCCCAATATCTCTTACGTTAGCCAAAACGATACCACGGGCGAAATCAAAATTGGCTTAGCAGGTCACTACAATTTAAAAGAATACTATGCTCCTTTATTGGGAAGCTTGGGTAATTTTCTCAAAAATGGATTCCAAGCCAGTGAAGTCGTGAAAGTTACGTACAATGGCAAGACCGATTTTCTGTATAGTTTCTCTGCTACCGCAAGTGGACTAACTAACAGTACAGGAATAGGCGCTGATGGCAAATCTCACAGTGGTAATTACGAAGTTAGCATTCAAGGTGTACCTCCCACAGCTGTTCCAGAACCATCAGTAATACTTGGTTTGCTGGGTGTTGCTGGTATCTTTACTACCCGACGCCAACAAAAAAAAGCATCTATTTAAGATAGTAAATGTAAGTTTACAAAATAATTAGGGAGCTATTAGCTCCCTTTTTTATGAATATTTCTTTATCAACAACATCTAGATTGTAGAAATCCGGTTTGATTCGCAGAACTACTCGTAGAGACTTTTAACAGGTAAAAAGGAATAAAAATGTACCTAGCTTCCCAGAAAGCAAATATGAATCCTATAAAACTACTTTATTTAGGTATTTAGCCCCTAAGCAAATTGTTGAATACAGTTAGTTGCATCAATTCTGTAAAAAAGCTTAATTTTTTATTAATTTTTGATTTTTACATAATATGATTTAATTATACCAGTATACCTAAAAATAGTATATTATAATTTTTGATTACCTCATATAACTGAACATTTCTGCCGATCTCACAATTCATCTGGCAATAATTGACTTGTAACTTAAAATGATGATAGATGGCAATGACAGCACAATTACTGAACATAAATCACCAACTCGGTTTAAATCAAGCTAGAAGAATTTTGTTAGTCGAAGACCACTATCTTAATAGAATGTTACTCAGTGACTACTTAACTTATTGTGGTTACGATGTCCAGAGTCTATCAGAAGGTTCTGCTTTTTTCTCAACTATTGAAAAATTTCAGCCACATTTAATGTTACTCGACTTGAAATTGCCAGATGTTGACGGTTACTCTCTCTTAAAGCAAGTCCAGCAAAAACCTGATTTGGCAAAAATACCTATTATTGTAGTTTCAGCCTTTGCTTTTAAAGCAGATCAAGAACTAGCTTTGAGTTTGGGTGCGCGTCATTATTTTGTGAAACCTCTAAAACTCAAGGATCTGATCCGGACAATTGAAGAAGAGTTTAGTTTTCGTCATAGATAAGATTTTTTACCATATCTATATTTAATTTAGTCCCCTTTTTGCTCGGCGATGAACTCTTCAAGACGCTGACTGAGATTTTGTACAGAATTGCCAATATTGGAAATTTTATTTTGTACTTCTGCTAGCAATAACACTGCTGCTTGCAGCTCATTAAGCGTTTCAGCTATAGCCTCACGGTACTGCGCTTCAAAGTCTTGCAGATTCATAATTTATTTGTCTGTAATTACCATAATACTTATATTTTCAATAATAAGCATAAATTTAACTTACTAAATCCGTTAATTCGCTTAATATTAAAACTTCAACAAATTAGTGAATTTGATAAAAAATATATAAACCTAATATATTTAATTTTGCCGTCTGTGGGTTGCGTCACCCCCAAGGAGCGAACAGCCTCATTGAACTGAACAAGGAAAGCCCAACCTCTGGTCAATGTGCAAGTTAAATGTAAAATAGCTGACTGGTTTTTGCCAAAACTAAATATGAGTTCTATACAAACAGCGTCTTGTGCATTGAAATAGATAGCGCTAACTATGAATTTAGTGATTTAAATTGAGAATGAAAACATTTGTTGAGTTGACTAACAAGGCGGGATACAGCTTGCTAATTTGCTAAATTATCGAAATAATTTTCGATATCTGATATCAAATTAGTATCATTAAAAAAATAAAATACTTT
>NZ_JACKZU010000794.1:0-531 GCF_014222165.1 Nostoc sp. 2RC | reverse complement strand
AACGTTGTCGGTGGTGGCGCAGTTTTATTCAATAATTTCACCCCTGGTAATTTTGCTGATGATTTCATCGTCTTTTTGCCCACCAACAGTGGTACGGGTAGTTTCAAATACACCCTGAGTGATAATAATGGCGGCACAACTACAGGTACTGTCAATCTGCTCATTGGTTCTAGCCAACTCGGTGGCAATGGCAAAGACATCCTCACAGGGAATAATGGCCCTGACTTGCTTGATGGCGGCAATGGCAATGATACCCTCAATGGCGGTCTAGGCAATGATATCCTCATCGGTGGCAATGGTGATGACCTGCTGGTTGGCGGTGCGGGTGCTGATATTCTGGTTGGTGGTTCAGGCACTGATACTTTCCGCTTTGCTTTGGCTGATTCGCCACTCAGTAATTTTGACCGGATTCACGACTTGCAAATTGGCACTGACCGCATTGACGGCCCCAATGCTGTCAGCGCGGCTAATCTCAGGGAATTGGGGGCGGTGACTAGTCTTTCTGCTGGTGGTTTGGGGGCATTGTTGACT
>NZ_JACKZU010000096.1:0-23197 GCF_014222165.1 Nostoc sp. 2RC | reverse complement strand
TTTCAAAAATGGTACATAACATTTGTCTATAGCTAGAATAATTGCAAAAATATCTTTACATTACCATTATAAAAAAATCATATTTTATTGTTAAAATCAAAATTAAAATCATAACGTATATCTGATGCTTGTTAATGCATTTTATTTTTGACTAAAGAACAACAGGATTTAGAATTTGACAAAGCTGTGATTAGCAACTCATTAATGAGTGTGGATCTGACTTATTTGATGGAGTAACCACATATATAAATTCTGGTGGGTACAGGTAAGTTGAATTTAACTTTCCATTGATGCTACAGCCAGAATTAGAGTTGAAATTTACTTGTTCCTAGATGCAGTTTTCGTAGTTATTAACTAGTAACTATGTTTGGATAAGGACTTATAGATTTGTAGAGAACACTCAGAACAAAGTTCGATCGTCATTTCCTGCCACAAAAATCCTATTGATGGAAAAATGATACACGAATCATCGAAAAAAATTCTTGTTATTGAAGATGATGCAGTTACCCGCAATGTCTTCTTAGAGGTTCTTGAGGCTCAAGGTTTTGATACCATAGGTGCAGAAAATGGCTTGGCTGGTATTCAGCAAGCACAAGAGAATTTACCCGACTTGGTAATTTGCGATATTCTAATGCCGGATATGGATGGTTACAGTGTTTTGACTACACTGCGTCAATATCCTGATACGGCTATTATTCCTTTCATTTTTTTGACTGGTAGTAATACTCAAGCGGATCTTCGTAAAGGTATGGAGTTGGGAGCAGATGATTATTTGACCAAGCCTTCTACCATAGAGGATTTACTCAGAGCGATCGCTGTCCGATTTGAAAAGCAAGCTTTATTAAAGTATTGGTATACAAATAACTCTCATCAAGTTAACCGATCGCTAGCTTCGTCTATTAACTCTGAGTCCATTTTTCCATCTATTCCTCAATTACAATCAGTTTTCGACTTCATTGAAGATAATTATCACCAAGGAATTACTTTGTCTGATGTTGCAGTTGCAGTTGGTTATTCACCTGCTTATTTAACCAACCGGGTGGCGAAGCAAACAGGAGAAACTGTAAACGCTTGGATTGTTAAACGGCGCATGGCAGCAGCACGTCCATTACTTAAAAATACCAATCAAACAATTGAGAAGATTGGTATTGCAGTAGGCTATCAAAATACATGTCATTTTTCCCGCCAGTTTCGTCAACACCACGGTCTTTCACCAAAAACTTGGAGGAAACAGCAACAACTTCTTGAATCCTCGAAAACTACGAAACTACAATTAATTAAAAATCATGGTTCCTTGGAAAAACTTGTCTCTTTAGGTTGTTGATTCATAGCAAATTCTCAACTTTCGCTAATTTTCGGTTTAGTTAACTGCTGTATTAATAATTGCAGTGTCAACGCCAACAAACCAATTGCTACTATGCCAAAGATAGCGCTTCCTAAAGCAACTACACCAACTACTAATGTGCGGACAGCCGAAGTAATTTTTATTACTAATGGATTCAATGAATGGACAGGTTTGGTAGCAAAACTAGTGGCGATGCTAATCATTAGCGAATACAGTCCAAATGCCATTGCTCCAGAAATTACAGCACCAATTATCGAACGCAACGGGCTTGCTGTCACCTGAACTTGAGAATCTGTTTTTGGGGTTAGATTTTGGTCACTCATACAATTTTAGATTTTAGATTTGGGATTTTCAATTGGGAAAACAAGCAGTGTTGAGTGGGGAGTTTTTGTCCTTGTCCCCTCGCCTTTTTCACTCGCCACTCTCCATTTTTAAACTGAAGATGCCACCTGAATACCGTGTGTAATTGTCCGACTCACAAAGAATTCTAAGTCTTCATCGGAAATTGCTTCTCTGACATGCAGCTTAACTTTTTCTGCTTGGTGTTCAGAATCAAAAAGAGCAAATACTGTCGGCCCAGAACCAGACATCATTGTTCCTAAAACGCCTTCTTGATTTGCAAAGATTTCTCGGAGTTGCAGTACTTGGGGATAGGCTGGTAATACTACACGTTCTAAATCATTGTGCAGCTTTTGGGCTATTTTTTCTGCGTTTTTCTCAAAAATCGCTTTTACTATTTCTCCTGAGTGGACTGCATTAGCCCGTGCTGCTAAGTCGTTGGTATCTCTAATATAAGAATCACCAAATTCCTGGCGATAGGTTTTGTAAGCCCAAGCAGTAGAAACTTCTAAACTGCGGTATTTTGCCAATACTATATATATGTTATCCAAACTTGGTAATGGAGAAAGTTGTTCGCCTCTACCTGTGGCGATCGCCGTTCCACCTGATACACAAAACGGTACATCTGAACCGAGTGTTGCTCCCAATTCTTCTAATTCTGACTGAGTTAGTCCCAATTTCCAGAGTAGATCTATTCCTACCAACACAGCCGCAGCATTTGTCGAACCTCCAGCTAACCCAGCAGCTACAGGAATTTGTTTATCGATGCTAATTTCCAGACCCCCATACTTAGCAAAGGCTTCAGGAAATTCCCTCGCCATTAATTCCGCTGCTTTGTATGCTAAATTACTTTTATCTGTAGGTACTTGTGGGTGGTTGCAGTGGAGACGAATGCTTTCATTGCTTGTGGATAGTATATTAATGCGGTCTCCCAGGGAAATACTTTGGAGTATCATTGCTAACTCATGATAGCCATCAGGGCGATGACCAATGATTTCCAAATACAAATTGATTTTAGCAGGGGCAATTAAACTGTAGGAATGCATTTTGAAAGTTGGGAGTTGGGAGTTAGGAGTTAGGAGTTGGGAGTTAGGAATTGGGAGTTGGGAGTTGGGAGTTGGGAGTTGGGAGTTGGGAGTTGGGAGTTAGGAGTTGGGAGTTAGGAGTTGGGAGTTGGGAGTTAGGAATTGGGAGTTGGGAGTTAGGAGTGAGTGAATTTTGAGTTTTAAATCTAGACGACGATCTCGCAGTTGACTTTTAACTTTTAACTTTTAACTCCTCACTCCTCACTCTTAACTTTTCACTTCTCACTTTTAACTTTTAACTCATTTGCCAGAGTTACCCATTGCTCAACGCTGAGGTCTTCGGCTCTGGCTTGAGGATTTATTTTTAATTGTTCCAGTAATTGGGTTAAGCGATCGCGTTCTACGGCTGATTGCAAATTATTTCGTAACATTTTGCGCTTGGCGGCAAATCCTAACTTTACCAAAGTTTCTAACTGTTTAGGATCGAGTGCTGGGATCTCTATTTTTCTGGGACGCAATCTTACCACTGCTGAATCGACTTTTGGGGGTGGATGGAATGCGGCGGCTGGGACTGTGCAAATTAATTCACACTCGGCTAAATATTGTACTCGTAAACTCAAAGCACCAAAGGCTTTTGACCCTGCTTTGGCGTACAATCTTTCTGCTACTTCTTTTTGTACCAGCAGCACTATTGAGGCAAACAGTTCGGGGTTGGGGTTAGCAATAGTACCGAGTAGTTTTTCAATAATTGGGCCTGTAATATTGTAGGGGATATTGGCTACTACTTTATTTTGCTTTTGGAAATTAGGAAACGCTACCAAGTGAGATGGTAAATCTAGAGTGAGAAAATCTCCTTGTAAAAGTAGAAAATTTTCTCTTTTACTTAGTTGTTTTGCCAATAGTTCGCATAAGTCGCGGTCTATTTCAACTGCTAGTAGAGATTGTACTAAAGGTAGTAAGCGACGAGTGAGAATACCCGTTCCTGGGCCGATTTCCAGGATGCGATCGCTCTGTTGACACTCTGCTGCTTTAATAATTGCGTCGAGTGCTTTTTCACTTTTAAGCCAATGCTGAGCAAAGACTTTGCGCGGTCGGATCATTTATAGTTTTACCTGATGTGGTTTTCAGATTTTTCCGAAAGATGTGTTTGTTAGTTTTTTATCAAAAAACAATTCAGTAAACAGCAAGCTGGCATAGAATTATTAACCGAATTAATCTAATTAAATCGGAATTCACAAAAATATTATCAACGAAATTTAAGGGTTATGAAACTTTTCTGAATTTGTCTGTTAGTAAAGCGTTGACATTTCAACGCCAAGGTACGCAAAAAATTTGGTAGAAATTAATGAAATGTTGTACTTAGCTTTTTTGTAGTTTCCTAAGGAACAAACAACCACTAATGACTTAATAATGCTAAACAATCGGTTTCTGCCCACCAAGCATAAATTGGTGTATCGCGGTCTGGTAGGCTACCAAAAGTATTAGGTTGTAACGCATTTATTTTGATGCCATTCGTTAATTCCACGATGTAATTAACATGTGTTCCTAAATACATCACATTAACTAATCGACCTTCAAAACAGTTTGTTGGTAAATTAGGGGGATAAAGGGACAGCTGAATTTTTTCTGGGCGTACACTGACAATCACAGATTGTGATAATTGAGATGGGGTATCTTCAGCGCGAGCAACGGTAATTGAAAGTCCGGTTTTTGTCAAAATTTGCACATCAGCAGAGTTTACAGCGAGAATTTCACCGCTAAATAAATTGGTATCCCCGATAAAATCAGCTACAAAAGATGTTTGGGGACGTTCGTAAATTTCGCTGGGAGTACCAATTTGCTCTATTTTGCCTTGATTCATGACGGCAATGCGATCGCTCAAAGAAAGTGCTTCTTCTTGGTCGTGTGTTACCATCACGAAGGTCAAACCCAAGTCTTGATGTAAATTTGATAACTCAACTTGCATTTCCTTGCGTAATTTTAAATCCAAGGCCCCTAAAGGTTCATCTAGTAGGACAACGGCGGGACGGTTGACTAAAGCTCTAGCCAAAGCAACCCGTTGCTGTTGACCGCCGGAAAGTTGGTTGGGAAAGCGCGATTTTAAACTTTCCATTTTCACCAGTTTTAAAGCTTCTTGGACTCTACTTTCAATTACAGCTTTACGTAATTTTTTTAACCGCAGTCCGAAGGCAATGTTATCCCAAACATTTAAGTGGTTAAATAAAGCGTAACTTTGAAATACGGTATTGACTGGTCGGCGGTAAGGGGGCACATTAGTCATAGATTGACCCTGAATCAATACTTTACCAGTGTCAGCTATTTCAAAGCCTGCTATTAAGCGCAGTGTTGTTGTCTTTCCACAACCGGAGGGGCCTAAAATACTAAAAAATTCCCCCTGTTTAACTTCCAAGTCGATTCCGTGAACTGCTGGTTCTCGATCGAAAAACTTGAATACATTACGCAGTTCAACGTCAAGTGGATGAAAACCTGCGATCGCCCTCTGATTCTGCATCACAGTTTGAGCCATAATCCTTAGTAGAATGCCGTGATTTTACCTGATTTAGTCAATTTATCTACTCTATTGGGCAGACTAGATTTGACACTTTGGTTTATTGTATCCGCCAAAAACAATATGTTCATAAATATACCAAGCTAATTCTCTATCACCCAGTAGTGGCGATCGTAAATATTTACAGATAATCTAAATTTTGAAATAGTTTTTCTCTTATGACTTTATTAAAACCATCTCCATTTGGTGGGAAAAAAAATACACGCACAGTGGGACGCGGTGTCCAGCCGATATTTTTCATCGTATTTACTCTGTTGATGGTGACGGGAATCAGTACTCGTTTAGCATACTTGCAAATTATTGAAGGCGGAAATCATCGCAAACGAGCAGAAGCAAATCGCATTCGTATGATCCCCAAACAACCAGAAAGGGGGAATATTTTTGACCGCAACGGCAAACTTTTAGCCAGTACTCGCTATCCTCGTTCTGTATATTTGTGGCCGATGGCACATACTAAACCTTCGTGGTCGGTTGTGGCTCCACGTCTATCTCAAATTCTGGATGTTCCCCAAGAAGAGATGGAAAAGAAACTAGAAGAAGCTGGTGCTAACTCTTCTTCTTTGATTCGCATTGCTCGTGATTTGAATGAAGCACAAATTACGGCATTAAAGGAGTATGAAAGCGAACTCAAAGACGTAGAAATTTCTACGGAAGCAGTTCGTTACTACCCGCATGGTAAAGAACTAGCACATGTACTAGGTTATACAAGAGAGCTAACCCCCGAACAGTTAAAACAAAGGAAGCAAGAAGGTTACAGATTGGGTGATGTCATCGGTCAAATGGGAGTTGAAAAGGCTTATGAGAAAATGTTGCGGGGTGAATGGGGAGGTCAACAGGTAGAAGTGGATGGCGCTGGGCGACCGCTGCGGGTTTTGGGAGAGAAACAAGCCAAAGCTGGTAATGATTTGCACTTGACCATAGATTTAGATATGCAAAAGACAGCTGAAAAAGCTTTAGGCGATCGCAATGGAGCGATCGTCGCGCTAGATCCCAGAAATGGTGCGGTTTTAGCAATGGTATCTCACCCCACCTTTGACCCTAATATTTTCTCGAAACAAAAACTCACCCAAAAAGATTGGGAAAGTGTTCAAGGTGTAGAACATCCCTTAGTAAATCGTGCCCTCAGTGCCTTTCCACCCGCCAGTACGTTCAAAATAGTTACTACCACTGCTGGGTTAGAATCAGGAAAATTTTCGCCTAGCACAGTTTTACAAACCTACGGTTCCTTAAACATTGGGGGTACACGTTTTGGCGAATGGAACCACGCCGGATTTGGCCCGTTGGGTTTCGTGGGAGCATTACAGTGGAGTAGTGATACATTCTTTTATCAAATTGGTCGCGGAGTTGGCGGCCCGACATTAATTGAATGGACTCACAAGTATGGATTTGGTAAAAAAACTGGCTTTGAATTTGTAAACGAAGAAACAGCAGGTTTAGTACCAGATGAAGCATGGAAACAGAAAGCATGGAAAATGCCTTGGACTGTAGGAGACAGCATTAACATGTCAATTGGTCAAGGTGCTTTACAAACAACACCTTTGCAAGTGGCGATTATGTTTGCTGTACCTGCTAACGGTGGTTACCGAGTCCAGCCGCATTTGCTTAAAGACAATGAAGAAGCCAAAAGCTGGCGAGAGTCTTTGAATATGAAGCCGACAACCATAACTGTCCTGCGTCAAGGACTGCGAAAAGTAGTATCTGAAGGTACGGGAAAAGCTTTGAACAAACCAACAATTCCTCCAGTAGCCGGTAAAAGTGGTACTGCTGAAGCATGGAAGGGTCATGTTAAACAAAATCACGCTTGGTTCGGTGCTTATGCTCCCGCAGATCGTCCAGAAATTGCCATCGTGGCCTTTGCTGAACATTCCGGTGGTGGTGGTGGTAGCGTTGCTGCACCAATGATTTTACAAATTATGGAAGAATATTTTTATCGAAAGTATCCAGGTAAATATCAAAAACCAGAAAGTGAAAATCCAGTAAAGAGCCGATAAAAGTAATAGGGCTTACGCAGCGATCGCAAAAATCGGGAGATGGAAATGGAGGGGAGAATAATAACTCCCCAGTCAACAGTCAACAATCAACAGTCAACAATCAACACTCCCTCTTCAATCAATAAATATTATTGAGCCGCCGGAGTTGGTTTTAAATTTCTGGCTCTATAGAATGTTTCCAAACTATCGCGATCGCCAACAAAACGCCAGTGCCAAGGTTCATAACTCACGCCTTGAACATTATTTTTGGGAAAAGACATTTCAAAGCCAAAACGCGCTGCATTTGTTCGTAGCCACTGATAAGCTTTGGTATTTTCAAATTTAGTTTCAAGATTAGTTGCTGGTGCTGCACCATCTCCAATATCCACAGCGTAGCCCGTGTGATGTTCGCTATGACCGGGAGGAGCGCTGAGGGCAGCTCGTTGGGCTGGTGTTTGATTTTTCTGGGCACCAAGAACAAAAAACAATTGCTCTTGGTCTTTAACTGAGCGAAAGCCAGAAATTGGCACCAAAATTACATTTGCACTCCGCGCTGTTGCCACCATCTCCTGAAATTTTTGGGCAGCAGTTTTCCGCATTCTGATGCCCCTATTTCCGGAAATGATTACCAGGTCTGATTCTGGCGCTTGTGTATATGTCAGATGTCCCAAAAGAGTATTGTTGGAATCATTAGATGCTGGGGGAGTCGCAGGAGCAGAACTAACTGGTGAAGGTTCGGAATTGGCAGTTTTTCTCGGTGTTGTCAGGAAAAACAAAAAACTGCTTACTAAAGCCAGTAATACAAATCCCGCAGCTCCCCCAATCAGTAAAATTTGGGGTTGCAACCACGCTTTCGGTGTTGCAACAGGAGTATCGCGTATAGCTACTGGAATGTCATCAGGATCGTGTGATGAATTTTGCAGTTTTTTAGAAAACCCAGCTTTCTTCAAGGGAAAACTCCTGTTTTGTGGGATAGCCATAACATATTTAGCACTGGACAAAAGTATAAGTAACAGGTAGCATTTTATATTGATGGTTCTTAGGTGGAATTTTGACAAACCTTTTAGAACTATACGTCAAGCTAGGAGGATTAGTACTGGTAGGTTTTATTTTGGGACGCAAACTACCTATGACAGTTCCTACCCTTCTGGGACGGTTTCTGTATTGGGTGGGAGTACCCATAAGCATAGTATCTTTTTTGCGTCAATCCAGCTTGTCCGCGCAGGTTTGGATTGCACCTGCCATCGCTTACCTAGCCATTCTACTCGGTGCTTTTTTAGGTTGGGTAGGTATGAAAGCACAAGCTCATTTTAGAAATACCATTCCCCAAGCGCCAACCCAAGCTAGCTTCCTGCTAACGACAATGTTTGGGAACACAGGCTTTCTCGGTTTTCCCATCACCTTAGCAATGGTAGGTAAGGAATACTTTGCTTGGGCGTTATTTTACGATTTGTTAGGTTCCTTTCCCGGAAGTTATGGCTTGGGTGTATTCCTAGCAGCACGTTTTGGCGGTGGCGTTCAAAATCACTGGTACACTGTGAAAGCCATCTTAATTAATCCTGGTCTGTGGAGTTTTGGATTTGGATTAGTATTTCGAGAGGTGGCAATTCCCACCGTTGTGGAATTATTCCTAGAGAAATTGGCTTGGACTATCCTAGCTTTATCTTTAGTGCTAATTGGAATGCGATTAGCACTACTCAATTCTTGGCGCAGCCTACCACAAGCAAGCATCAGTTTAGTCATCAAAATGCTACTAGTGCCATTAATCTTGGGCAGCATCCTACCACTATTTGGATTAACTGGTTCCACAGCCAAGGTAATAGTATTGCAAATGGCTATGCCTCCAGCTTTCGCCACACTAGTAATTGCCGAAGCATTCAATCTCGATCGCGATTTGGCAGTGACAGCATTAGCCAGTGGAGTCATCCTATTGCTGGTTACTTTACCGATTTGGCTGTGGCTGTTTTGATTTGGGCATGGGGCATTGGGCATGGGGGAGTTACTGCGGTTTTGGAGTCTCCCCAAGTGGAGCAAGTGGCGTCATGGGGCATGGGGCTTTCCAGGGAATGGTAAAAGGGAAAGGGGTAAGGGGGAAAGGTTAATTTATACCTTTACCCTTTACCCTTTAACCTTTTCCCTGCCTCCATCACCCCATCACCTTAGCCGCGAGTTCTGCAACATCCATATTCTCGTAGTGTTCAAAGGGTTGGTGAATCCAGGGGTTATCGGGTAGGTAATCAACGTAGTAATCGGGTGCTATAACTGAACAGGCTTTGTACCAGAGTACGCCTGTGCGAATTTCCTCAATGGCGAAATCTGTATTTTGTTTTAGCCAAGGAATAGTGTGCTGGAGTGTAATTCCAGAGTCTACTAAGTCATCAACTAAAAGAATGTGGGAACCTAATTTTTCATTGGTCATTGTCAAGTGGCGGGACAAAATTAAATTACTTCTTTCTTGTTTGCCAGGGCCACTGTAAGATGAGGTTGCTAAAATTGCTAGGGGTTTATCGTATATCCGGGAGAGAATATCTCCAACTCGTAGCCCTCCTCTAGCAAGACAAATAATTTGGTTAAATTGCCAACCCGATTCATAAATCTGAATGGCCAGTTGTTCGATTTTTTGATGATAATCTGACCAAGAAACGTAAAGGTCTGTCATAAATTTTAGGGAAGTAATTGAAAATAAATTTATTATTTTAGTATGAGTGTAAATTTTTATGAATGATTCTGCTGCTGATGGTGATGCTCAACAAACACCTCAAAATGAAAAACTAAATCTGAGTACTAAAATTGCTTTCGGTGCGGGAGATTTGGGAACAGCGATCGCAGCTATGATTGGTATCACCTATCTGTCACCTTTCCTCACTGATGTTGCTGGTTTAGATCCCAACTTAGCCGGACGAACCCAACTAATCGGTAAAGTCTGGGATGCAGTCAACGATCCGATGGTTGGTGTATTGAGCGATCGCACTCAAAGTAGTCAAGGAAGGCGCTATCCTTGGATGATTTGGGGAGCAATTCCCTTTGGAATTTTCTTCTTTTTACAGTGGATTGTTCCGCAATTCAGTAATCAAGAAAGTGTTAACGAGTGGGGATTATTTTGGTATTACACTGCTGTTTCTATTTTATTTAATGCTTTCTATACAATTGTCAATTTACCATATACAGCCCTCACCGCAGAACTAACTCAAGACTACGATGAACGTACTAGTTTAACTAGCTTCCGCTTTTTCTTTTCTATTGGCGGTAGCATTTTCGCCCTACTTCTTTTTTTAGTTATCTCCATATTTATTCCCAATAATAGACAACTACAATATGTAGTAGGAGGAGCCATCTGTGCTGTTATCTCTGTTTTACCTTTGTATTGGTGTGTCTGGGGAACAAAAAAACGCGCTCAAGCAGTAGCAAAGTTACACCCACAAACTGAGCAACAAGTTTCTATTCCTTTAGGACAACAACTCAAAATAGTTTTTACTAATCGCCCTTTCTTGTTTGTAGTAGGTATCTACCTTTGTTCTTGGTTGAGTTTTCAATTGTCAGCTGGTATTATTCCTTACTTTGTTACTAGTTGGATGCGGCTACCGCAATGGCACGTTAGCTTGGTCTTGCTGACGGTGCAAGGAACCGCTATGTCTATGCTGTTTGTTTGGACTGCTCTTAGTAAGCGTTTTGGTAAACAAGCTGTGTACTACATGGGGATGAGTGTCTGGCTTATTGCCCAAGTTGGACTTTTTTTCTTGCAACCCGATCAAATTATCCTAATGTATATTTTGGCGCTGATGGCAGGTTTCGGTGTCTCTACTGCTTATCTTGTTCCCTGGTCAATGTTACCCGATGTAATTGAGTTGGATGAACTCAAAACTGGACAGCGACGAGAGGGTATTTTTTACAGCTTTATGGTGTTTCTTCAGAAAATCTGTTTAGGATTTGCAGTTTATCTGGTTTTACAAAGATTAGGTGCGGCTGGTTATATTAAACCCACAGCAGATATCGTGATGCCAATTCAACCGGATACTGTGTTAAATGTAATTCGTAGTTTTATTGGGCCAGTACCAGCGATCGCTTTAATTTTAGGTTTAGTTTTAACGTATTTTTATCCAATCACCCGCGAAATGCACTCAGAAATCATCTTGAAACTCAAACAAAGGCAAGAGAACAGAGGAAAATAAACATCACCACCACCCACCAAGCAAATCCGTCACGAACCGATCGCTAATTGCGTTGGGTATTGCGGAGGGAATTGTACCTTGTTCATCGGCGCTAGTTTTATTCTTAAGTGCGATCGCTTTACATCAAGCTGCTTATGGAGTGATGTTAATTAGTGCATTTAGCTTGGGATTAGCATCAGTGTTGATAGCCATCGGATTAATTGTAGTTTATGCCCATCAATGGATAGATCGCTTACCCAATAGTGCCAAATTTCTGCAAAATTTATCGATGCTTGGTGCTGTTGTTGTGATTGTCCCAGGTGCAGCATTAACAGCGATCGCTGTGATTTAAACTCTTTACCGACACTCTTCTCTCAATTTCATCTACTTTTATCTGCGCTAATCCAAATTGTTGAATTACTCCAGCATTGGTAGTCAAATGACTACTGACCTCAGCTACTCGATAATGACTTTCTTGTGAGGCTAAAGCAGCTGGTAATAATAACTGGTCTGCTAAGTGTTCGTCTACTGGTGCGCCTGTGTGATGAAACTCAAGTAGTTGATGACAAGCAATTTCCGCAACTGTTTCGGCTGATAATCGCAAACGCCCAAAGCCACCAAAACCAGCCAAGCTGTTTTGATATTCAGCAGTGAGGAAAATACCCGCGCCTGGTGCAACGCCCTTTTCTCGTGATGCTTGCACGGCAACTTTTAAATGCGCTTCTCTAAGCAAATTTTCGGCACGATTGGCCATACGTTGGGGTATGTGGGAAGGTAATTCTGTGACCACAGCAACTCCCCGCACCTGCTGTAAACTCCCGCGTTCCAATAAATCGATCCCGTGAAGTTGACAACCACCAGTAACTTGCAATTCTATTTCTCCGCCTCCTTGGGGATACCAACCCCAAGCGCCTAATTTGACTTTTGCTTCTACTCCCATGCGTTGCAATATCCGCAGATAAACTTGCTCGATGTATGTAACTGTGGGGCTAAAGTTCACATGAGTTCCACCTTTGAGTGTTACCTGGGAATTGCCGGGTGCTAGTGCTAAAGGTAGGAGAATTGTCTGGAGAATTAAAGCGATCGCACCCGCAGAACCACCAGGTTGTGCTTTACTAACATCAAAGGCATAGGTTCCAGCTTGCACAGCACTACCCGGAATAAATTCCAATTGCATTGAACCCAAAGCATCACCTGATAGTTGGGCATTACAAATTCTAGCGGCCGCACGAACAGCTGTTAAATGCTGTGGTGCTAACCCTGGCTTTTTGCGTCCGGCGCGAATACCTGTAATCCTTATTGCTTCGCCAGTGATAGCGGCTAGACTTAAGGAAGTGCGAAGAACTTGTCCGCCTCCCTCTCCGTAAGAACCATCAATTTCAATCATGGGTGATTTTGGAATGTTATTCTGGGTTCTGCCCACGGAATATTTAAAATTCAGGAGTCAGAATTCAGGAGTCAGAATTCAGGAGTCAGAATTCAGAAGTCAGAATTCAGAAGTCAGAATTCAGGAGTCAGAATTCAGGAGTCAGAATTCAGAAGTCAGAATTCAGAAGTCAGAATTCAGGAGTCAAAATTTAAGAATACTCCAATTTTTATAGCAAATTTCCAAAAGTGTGGAGTACACAAACTAAGTCTGCTAACCAGGGATGAAAAATTTTTACTTCTGACTACTGACTCCTGACTCCTGAATTCTTAATCCTTATCCTTGCAGAACTTTACTTTTACCAGGGTTCATTAACCCATAGGGGTCTACTATTTCTTTAAATTTTAACTGCTCTGGGTCAATAACTTTTCTTCCACCATCTTCAATAATATAGGTGTGAGGATTGGCAATAGTCACACCGTGTTCTTCGTGATAGCGCATAATTTCATTCAGACGTTCTTCTGTGGTGTAGCGTACAAGTTGCAAGCCACCAGGAACTACAGCACCGTTGACGCGAAAAAATTCTAAATGCATCATTACTTCATCGCCAAAATGATTATACATATGCTCTACAAGTTGCAGACTTTTAGCCGCCGGAAACATACTTTGTAGGTAGGTAATTCCAGTGTCTACAGTCCGGGCGTGTAAGGTGGTGTGGTTCCAGGTAAATTCTGCTAGTGGCGTGCCTTTGGCTGCTTCTGGGGCTAATTTTTCATAGGTAATCTGGCCGCCATACCGCTGTACCAAACCGGGCAATAATTCTAAACTCGGTTCCGCAAGCATCAAAAATACCGCATGGGTACTTTCAGGAATATATTGTTGCAAGGCGTGAAAATATTGCGGAATTGGTGATGCGAAGACAGAAATTAATTTGCTAATCATACCATCAGCATTACCAAGTGTATGACTAAATTTTGCTGCTGCCATAAAGTCATCAAATGTAACGATGACTTCTGCCCAAGGATAAGCAGGGCCTAAGGGAATTTCAACTTCGGTAATGATGCCGTTAATACCCCAAGCATGGTTAACTTTTTGTACATCGTCTCCCCGCAATTCTATGACTCGCGGTTCATCTTCTAAAGTTACCACTCGCAGTGCTAAGATATTGCCGCGATCGCGTAACGATCCGTATTGTATTGAGCCAATACCCCCACTCCCCCCAGCAATAAATCCGCCAATTGTGGCTGTGCGGTAAGTCGAGGGTGCCATACGGATTTCCCAGCCGAATTCTCTGGTTTTTTTATCTATAGCCGCCAATTTGATTCCGGCTTCTACCCGCGCCACCCCTGGCTTTACCCAAAGAATCTTTTGCATCCGCGTCATGTCTAAAATTACCCCACCATGCAACGGTACGCATTGCCCATAATTCCCGGTTCCAGCACCCCGGACGGTTACGGGTACGCGGTATTTCGCACAGGCCGCCGCGACTTTTAAAACTTCTGCTTCACTGGTGGGGCGCACCGCAATATCCCCCACTTTTCCCTCTAATTTCGACACCAGCACTGGGCTAAAGGTGTGATAATCATGAGATAATTTTGCGACTTGGGCGGCTTCTGTGATTATTTCTATGCCTTCTAGAGAATTAATCAGTGTATCTAAGTTGGTTGTCATAATTTATAAATCAGGACTTCTAAGTTGGCTGTGGTTATAGCTTATTATTAATTACGCTACGCCATAATCTCTATGCTTACCCTTGTCAAGAGTTGGGAAATCCAAAACAATATTTTCTCAAGCTTATAATTAGAATTATTGGGTAGACTGCAAAATACGAGTGAAACTGCCGAAAAACTGAAACTAGAACTTTCTCAACTTTCTGCAAAAGAACGTGGTGAAATTGCCTACTTTTTAATTCATTCTCTAGATGAAGGTATAGATGATAATCTAGAAACTTCTTGGAATCGGGAATTAATACAACGTTTGGAAGACATTAATAGTCAGACTGACAATATACTCTCAGTCTTGAAACTCTTTTATATATGGAGCATAATCAAATTCCGATCTAGTTTTCTTCTTTCACAGCACTTTCATGCCACTTACTTAATATAAAATCAGATAAAAGATTCAAAACAACAAAAATCAAGACACCCAACCCAGTTGTTAGAAATAACGCTGCAAACATTCGAGGAATTTGTAAGTTGTAGCTAGATATCAAAATTCGGTAAGCAATACCTGATTTTGCACCACCAGTACCAGCAACAAACTCAGCCACCACAGCACCAATCAACGCTAAACCACCACTGATTTTTAACCCGCCTAAAAAGTAAGGCATGGCACTAGGTAAACGGAGATACAGTAGTGTTTGCCAGCGAGAAGCTTTGTAAAGTTGAAATAAGTTGAGCAAGTTTCGGTCAACGCTGTTGAGTCCTAATGTAGTGTTGGAAACAATGGGGAAAAAAGCGACTATCCAAGCACAAACTACTAAGGCAGCAAAAGTATTATTTTTTAACCAAAGAATTATTAAAGGTGCGATCGCTACTATGGGAGTTGTTTGTAAAATTACCGCATAGGGAAATAAACTGCGTTCAATCCATTTACTTTGAGCGAACAAAATCGCTATCAATAAACCAGAAATTGCCGCAGCCACAAAGGCAAAAATGGTAATTTGCAGTGTAATTAATAATGATGAAAAAAGTTCATTCCAGTCGGTAATTAATGTTTGAAATACTAATATTGGGCCAGGGAGGATATAAGGAGGTAAATGCATTACCCGCACCAAGATATCCCACAGTAATAGTACTACAATACCAACTGCGATCGGTGCAAAGACATCAGCAGAAATTAATTTTTTTGGCGTTTTTTGTGACTGGAGACGACGGATAAACAGCATTTTCAAAAGTTCAAAATTGAATCTGAGCAATTTTAAAGCATGGAGGTATGACTGTGGTGGTTTGATTTCTCATATCCAAGTTATTTTGATGCCAAAGCTATGTTAGTAAAGCGTTATATTCATTTGTATTCTTCTTTTTTCGTCTCACACCACTTTGCTCCACTTGGGAGACCCCAAGACCACAGTGTTTCCCTTTTTCTAGAAGACTAGCACTTTTAGCTACGCGATCGCCGCCACTAATTGATTTTACTTCAGTTGGGCGAACTGCCGATGCTAATTTAGTAATTTAGCGTGGATAAATCCTGAGGATTGAATAAAGTTGCTATTGTGTTTTTGGTTATAGCACTTACGCAAAATATTTCTCAAATTCTCCTTGCTCCGTGACCTCTGCGTCTCTGTGGTTCGATATTTTCATAAACCGTACATAAGTTATGGTTTATTCATCACTCAAATTAGATTTGTCTTCTTTGGCTCATCCCTGTTTAATATCTCATATGAGTGATAATATTTCAAAGTTTAATTAAACTTTCTATTGAATTACCTTATCTGCCGCAAACATTTTTTTAATTGATATTACCCAAAAACACAGAAGCAAAACCTGGAATATATGGGAGTAGAGAGATTAATGAATCAGTACTATTGTTGAACAAAATTAATAGTTTTTATAGCTAAAATATCTCTGTAATTAAGACAAAAATTAGATATTAAAATATGGCTAATTTACTTAGATTTTTGACAATTTCATCTTTGATACTGTCTACAGGTTTGCCATCTTTCGCCACCAATAAATCCTTAGCCAGTGAGAAACACTTCCAAGGTGATGTAGAACCAAAAAACTGCCCTCTCCAAAAAAAGAAAAAATTTAGTATACCCCTAAATTGCTGTTTTTCTGTTCCATTACGTAGCAGTTTGCGAATACTAAAAACTTTTTACAAACTATTTTTACAGATTAAAATTGGAGCCAAAAACCTTCAGCATATTTCGGGTAGATTCTATCGAGCGATCGGTATATTCCTTGCGAATTTTAGGACTAAATTGAGTTGTGATTTTATTGTATTCTGGGGCAACAGCACCCACTTCCACCTCCGCAATCAATTTTCCGTCTTGAAACATCCAGGCTTGCCCACTACCAGTATCTCTAAACGCAAATAGCTTGCCACCATAAAAGTAAGCTGTTGGCCCATTTTCTCCCTCTGGCCCTTCCATGCTAACTCTGGTGTGAATATCTTCCATGCGGCACAGTTGATATTCTAAACTCTCGAATCTACGCGTTTCTGGACGCACACAATTTTCATCTACAAAACTGGTATGTCGATCGAATTTCTCTTTGTAAGTTAGCTTGGCTTTTGCTGGTACTTGGGCTTGGATAGATTGTATTTCTGGGTAATTAAATATGCAAAAAGTTCCTATAAATGCTAACAGCAAATTTGAGTATTTGAGCATAGTTAAATAAAAGTAAGAATTTCATTTATCAAGCATAAAATACTTTTTACTTGCATTCTTCCGTGAAATTACCTCATTTGGAGAATTATATGAAAAGTTTCTCAGGATTATTTAAATAAAAACAAACCAGATTTCAATAATTACAGGACTTAAGCAAGTGTGATAAAAAATCAATTTTTTTGCTTGTAGTAAGGACTTTAGTCCTTATTAGAGGACTGAAGTCCTTACTACAAACTTAAAATAATATGCCAGTTGCGTAAGTCCTAAATTAGAATTAAAACAGATTTTACATCTACAGCAAATTGCAACTTTGTGAGGTACAGGTAATTGTAAGGGCGTAGGCTTTGCCTTCCCGTAGGGTACGACTGTTCGCCCCTACTTGTGTACTTCATTTTGTAACGCCATTCCTATTTTCTCGTGCGTCTGTGTTACCTCTGTGCTTATTTATCTCATAGCTTGGGCTAGATGCAGAGAAATTTCGCGGCAATATTGGTTATAGAGCGATGATGTCCGAAAGTCATCGTCACGGGGATAGGAAGCATCAATTTTTATATCTGCTACGATACGTCCGGGACTTTTCCCCATAATTAGCACTCGATTTGATAAATAAACTGCTTCATAAATATTGTGGGTGACAAAAACCACTGTCCAGTGCTGTTGACACCATAAATCGAGTAAATCACTGTTGAGTTTACTACGAGTAATTTCATCTAATGCGCCAAATGGTTCATCCATTAATAGGATATTTGGCTGAGTTACTAATGCCCTAGCAATTGACACCCGCATTTTCATCCCACCAGATAATTCGCGGGGATAGTTGTTTTCAAAGCTTTCTAATCCTACCAATGTTAATGTCTGCTGTAGCAATTTTTGGCTGTCTCGTTTAGAGATTCCCGCTAACTTTAGGGGTAAGCGTATATTTTCCCAAACATTTGCCCAAGGCATAAGAGCAGCATCTTGAAAAACAAAAGCCAGTTTTTTTGGTTGCTGAGTTATACCCCAGTTAATATTACCAGAACTCATTTGTCCCAGTCCGGCAATTAAGCGCAGTACTGTACTTTTACCGCAACCAGAGGGGCCGACTAAACTCACAAATTGCCCCTCTCGAATTGCTAAATTTAAGTCTTGCAGGGCAACAGTACCATTGGCATAGACTTTGCTAATGTGACTGAGTGTGATAATGGGACGGTTACTCATGCAACAAATTTAGAGAATAACAGCGATCGCTCACCTAATTTTAGATTTTAAATTTTAGATTTTGGATTGAATATTACAAATTTAAAATTTAAACAGGTTTGAAGCCCCTAAATTCATCCGTGAAATAAATCTAAAAACCCAAAATTGATTCACTTCTTGTAATAGCCTACCCCTTTATTCACAAATTGCAAGGTGTAAGCTTGTTGATAATTAACGTTAGGTTGGGAAATATTAGTATCAACCATACTATCGAAGAGTGATTTCCACCTTTCGTTACTCATGGCCCCAATACCTTGTTCTTCTCCTATGTCAGAAATAATGATTTTATATTCGTTGAGCTTTTGAATGCTATAAGCTAGTTGCTCATCTGTCATTTCGGGATTATCTTTTTTAATCAGTTGATTCCCTGGTTGGGGATTTTCTAAATAACTATACCAACCTTTAATGGAAGCATCAACAAATCGTTGTACTAATTCCGGGTTTTTGTCTACAAGTTCTTTTTTAGTTTCAATAGTAGTTGCGTATGGTTGATAACCATAATCTGCTAATAAAAATACCAGTGGCTCAAAACCACCTTGCTTTTCAATGGCAAAAGGTTCAGATGTAACATAACCTTGTTGAGCGGAGTTTTTGTCAGTTAAAAATGGAGCTGGATTAAAGTTATAAGGACGCTTTTGATCGTCGGTAAAACCATACTTTGCTTCGAGTAACGGCCAGTAGGTGATGTTAGCAGAAGCAGAAACATAAATTGGTTTGCCTTTGAGATCTGCCAGGGTTTTAATTGCTGTGTTGGGATGGGCAATGAGACACCAAGGATCTTTTTGAAAAATTGCTGCGACTGTGATTTTGGGAATACCCTGTGCAATGGCATTTATGGCGTCAATGCCATAACCCATAAAGAAATCTACCGCACCCCCCATCAACAATTGAGTACCACTCCCCACTTGGGGGCCACCCATTTTGATAGTGACATCTAAGCCGTAGTCTTTGTAAATGCCAGTGGCGATCGCTTGATAAAATCCACCGTGTTCTGCTTGTGCTATCCAGTTTGTGCCGAATGTCACTTTCTCCAAACCAGAACTTTTCGTTGATGGTTGGTTGTTGTTAGTACAAGCTGCAATCAAGCTACTAGCAATATAGATAGAACTATATTGAATAAAATTACGGCGAGTTAGGCGATTAATTGTTGCTGATGAGGGTAAAAACGGATTCATAAAAAACTATGATGCTCTCTCCTATCTACCGTCGTAGCTCAATCTAAATGTACATTCTAAAATCAACTTTTGATTCACCAGCGAATAGGGTTGAATTTCTAAAGCACGTTTGAAAGCGCGGATAGCCTCACTATACCTTCCTAGTGCTGCATAACACAAACCCATACCATGAAGGGCACCAAAATGTATTGGATTTATCTGCACAACCATCTGACAATCTGCCAGAGATTTTTGATAATCACCAATACTGTAATAAAGAAAAGCTCGTCGATTCCAGGCTTCAGCAAAATCTGGCTGTTCTCTGAGTAATTCAGTCAGTGCTGTTTCGGCTTGGGTAATTTCACCAGCATCAAGTAACTTTTGACTGCGGTCAATTCTTTCCAGCCCATAGATTCCCTTTTGCTGAAACCAGATTCGCCAGATTTTTCTGGTTGCCTGTTCGCGCACTGTAGCATCGGGATTTTTCAACTCTTCAAGTAAGGAATTGATAGATAAAGAATCCATGAATTTGAGATCAGTGAATATACCTTTCTTTTTACTTTCTCACAAAATTTATCTGATCAAACATTTTTAAAGTCATCTTTAAATTTACGGAGATCAATTGCTATTTATGAAATTTCTGTGTTATTTTTTGTATGCTACAATATGACTAATGACAAACTCCACATTAAAACTCATAACTGCTTGTTGGTAAGGATGTCACGCTTTTAAAAATAAAAACTAACTATAGGTAGTTGACAGTTCCCTAGTAACTAATAGTTCATAAAAATATTACAAAAATATTCATGACCATAACGAATGCAACCGTTGTGATGTATTTGGCTCAGATATTTGCAGCTGTCGTCCCTATTTGGTACATGGAATTGAAGTGTGCGTCCAAACCGCACAGCAATATGGCAGCATAATTATTGATTGTTGCAAAGAAAACCGCGCCGAGAAGTTACATTGACTAGGCATCACCTACATTGACCGCATGGTATCAATGAGTGACATGAAATACAACGCCATTACTCAGGCAGAAATTGAGATTATAGAAAAAATACCAATCCCAAAAGATTGAATTCCTCAGCACGCGTAGAAATCGAAGCAAAAAAAGCCACTGGATATTACGCCACAGGCGATGTATGAGCTGGACTTTATTCATTTTTTTGACAACGCGATCGCTTAAGCTGAAACCATTAGACTTCTCTTAGAAGTCGGGAAAAGGGGAAGGGGAAAGGTTTGGTATTTTCCCTTTCCCCAATAAAGATGCATCGCTTTGACCACAAGAGTGCAAAAAGCAATTGATTGCAAGAGGTCTATTGTGTAACGGTCTTTTTACTTTTTTAACTTCATCGATGAACTGTGACGTAGAAAAAGTATTTGCCAACAAGCCAGGGTTTTTGCCGGATAACAAAACCAAGTTTTTAATTTTGGATAAAGTCGAGATAAAAAATTATTTTATTAACAAGTTTGGGCTAACAAAAAAAACTGCATTTTAATAAAATCAACTACCAAAATGCAGCAAACTACTGTTTGCCTCACTAAACCAATGAGGATATTAGAGATATATCATTCATTAGCAGTGAGTCCAAGCTTACTGCAACCTTACTTCTTTGATCAAACAGAATACATGCAATTATTTAGAAGAAGCATTTCGACTTCTCCCAAGGGGAGACGCTACGCGTAGCTTGCTTCCCGTTCGCGTAGCGTCTCGGAGAGAAGGGTACGCTCAATGCTCGGTAAGCTTATTCCAAGAGGGTTGAGCGCAGCGATGCACTGCGCCGCCCTGAGCTTGTCGAAGGGAGCGTGTCGAAGTGTCGAAAAGCGAGATCGAGTTAGGTTTAATTTAGTCCTTCTACTTATAAGGAGATTATGGAAAAATTTAGTGGGGAATTGAACCCATCACTAAATTCCTAAATTCACTACAAAACCTTAAGTTCAAGTATCTTCAGTCCCACAGTGCTAATTCTTCCACCCTGCACAAAGCAGGTTAAGGGCAGTCTACCGCAGGCAAAGCACGGCTAAATACTTAGACGAAAACAAAGCCAGTGCTAAAGTCTGAAAGCGAAACTCCTTGAACAATTGCAATTAGGTCGTTATTGAAAGATATTGCCGTCCCTGACGGAAGACCAGTACCAGCAGCACTCAAGCTATAGGAAGACGCAGACCCAATTAACTCGATCGTATCTTGGTTAATATTGAAGTCAGTAATCAGCGCGAAGTCATTATTCCCAAGATCGTCATAGAAAACCTCAGTACCTGCTGCCAGGACGAAGGTATCACTTCCGTTACCACTAGTTAAGGTATCAAGTTCGCCAGTACCGAATCCAAACTCTGGAACAAAAGGATCGACACCAATCAGTCGGTCGTTCCCACCACCACCATTAAGTAAATCATTGCCAGCTCCACCAATCAATAAGTCGTTGCCATCTCCACCAGTGAGAATATCATTCCCAACTCCCGTGCCTCCAAAGAGTGTGTCGTTACCAGCGTTGCCAGTCACAAAGTCGTTCCCTGCATCACCGTTGAATAAGTCGTCACCATCACCACCGGATATGTTGTCATTTCCAGAACCCCCAAAGGCTCGATCGTCTCCGGCATCCCCAAAAATGATGTCTGCACCATCTCCGCCATTGAGGTTGTCATTTCCATTTCCGCCATTGATAATGTCATTACCAGCGTCACCGAAGATTGTATCTCCGTCATTACCACCGATGATGCGATCGCTGCCGCTACCCCCATTGATGACATCAACTCCATCGCCGCCATCAATGTAGTCATTACCGGCATCACCAAAGATTTCGTCATTGCCGCTGCCGGCCTCAATTAAGTCGTTTCCATTTCCGGCAACGATTAGGTCAGCCCCATCACCACCAAAGATTTGGTCATCACCGTTTAGGGATACAATAACATCGTCCCCAGCTAGCCCAAAAATTTGATCGCTCTCAACGGTAGTAGTAAGCAAATCGTTTCCAGGTGTGCCATAAATTTGGTTAGTTTCGATAGCCATATGTTTTTGTCTGTTTACTCAAAGGAATTAGTGAAAGGCCAACAGTAGTTATAGACAATTTGGGAGAGATCCAAGGATTGTCTAGATTGTCCAAAAAACTGTCAATCAAGCTCAGCTATGTAGCTCAATTGCATGGAATACAGGAAGTAGTGATGCTTTCGTAAGGCGCACAGGTAGGTTACGTCTTGACCACGTGTTGCATCTATAAACAAACGCGTAGCGATCGCACAGCACTGTAGAGAGAAGTCTGTAAAGTAGGCTTCTGACAGGCTGCTCCTCAAAATTTAAAACAGCATTAATCCGATTCAAGCGATCGCCTTGAACCTCAGAACTTCCTCTAGCTCCATAACTGCCATAACTGAGCTATGGCAAATTTTTTGGTACTGGATGTACACATTTTATTTTCCCTACAAAAAGGAATATTTAGTATCAACTATTCCTGTATTTTGTTACTCTCATAAAAGGAAAATAAAATAACAATTCTCAAAGCCGACATCGTCATAATTAGGGTAATTACATATTGATGTTAATCATCAACATGTAGGTCATTTAAAAATTGAACGAACATCATGAATCCAGATTTTTGTGTAGAAAAATCTGAAATAATCAGCAATATCAAACTTGCTGTTAAACAACAATCTGATATCCTTCTGTGTTTAAAATACCATTATTTCTATTGATTTATTCCTATATCTAAAGAAG